>NZ_AP023215.1:300000-469264 GCF_016593155.1 Candidatus Profftella armatura (Diaphorina cf. continua)
TAATAAATAAATTCTAAAATTATTTAAAATTATATAAAAAAATTTTTAATAAATAAGTGTTGAATTTTTGAGGTTGTGGTATTAATTCCTAATTTTTTCATATCAACAATTACTAATCCAGAATAGCCACAAGGATTGATATTATTAAATGGCTCTAAATCCATTGAAACATTAATAGATACTCCATGATAAACATATCCTTTGGTAGAAATTTTTAATCCTATAGAAGCAATTTTTGCCCCTGAAAAAGGACCGTTAGCGATATAAACTCCTGGTGCGTTTTTTTTTCTTTTACAATTGATATTATATTGTGATAACGTAAGAATTGTAGCTTCTTCAATATTTTCTATTAATTTTTTTATATATATTTTTATATTTTTACTATATTTTCTGCGTAAATCAATTAATAAATAAATTATAGCTTGACCTGGTCCATGGTAAGTTACCTCTCCGCCTCTATCTGATCGAATAATTGGAATATTATTTAAATTTTTTGAAATTAAAATATGCGAAAAATTAGATTTTAATCCTAATGTATATACTGGAAAATGCTCAACTAACCATAATTGATCTATTGTATAATTTGTACGATGAGAATTAAATAATAACATTGCATTAAAACTAATTAAATATGGTTCCAATCCACGTTGAACTATTTGTAAATCAGAATGAATATTAGAAATAGAAGTAGAAAACATATTAAAAATAAATTATAGAGTTGTTTTTAAATATAAATTATTTTAATATATTTTTGCGGTTATTTATATAGTACTTAAAATAGCTGTTGTATTAATGTAAAATATGCTATTATATTTCAAAAATTTTAATTTTTTATGGATTTCTTATGAAAACTATTGGTCAATCTCTCTCTTCTTATCGAATTATAGGAGTAAAACCAGGATTTAATTTACCTGAGGAAAATAATGTTTCAGCGTTTGAGGTTATTACAGAATCTTCTTTTCCTGGTAAATGGAAGATTTTTTATTTTTATCCAAAAGATTTTACTTTTGTTTGTCCAACAGAAATTAGCGCATATAATGAATTAGTTAAAGATTTTAAAAAGCGTAATACTATTTTATTAGGCGGTTCAAGTGATAATGAATTTGTTAAATTAGCATGGCGTCGTGAAAATTCAACTCTTTATAAGTTAAATCATTGGCAATTTTCAGATACTACTGGTTCTTTAATTGATCAATTGGGAATTCGTCATGAAACTGGGGTTGCATTACGTGCTACTTTTATTTGTGATCCTAAAAATATAATTCAACATATTACAGTAAATAATTTAAATGTTGGTCGTAATCCAATAGAAACATTACGTATTTTAGATGCTTTACAAACTGGTAAACTTTGTGCTTGTAATCGCATTATAAATGGTAAAACTTTATAAATAAATATAATTTTTTTAAAAAAATTTTTATATTTTTATAATTTATATGAAATCTATTAGTTCATTTATTTATATAAGTGTAATAATTTTTTTTATATTATTATGCGCATATTTTACTACTGGTTTTTTTATTGTTCAAGAAGGTCAAACTGCGGTAGTTTTAACTTTTGGAAAATATAGTTATTCAGCTATATCTGGTTTTAATTGGAAATGGCCTTATCCGATTCAGAATTATGAAATAGTAAATATATCTCAATTACGTACCGTTGAAATTGGATATCGAATCAATATTCACAATAAAAGACCAGAAGAGGCATTAATGTTAACAGATGATGAAAATATTATTGATATTCAATTTGCTGTTCAATATAAATTGAAAAATGCAGCAGATTGGATGTTTAATAATATTGATCAGGAAAACATGATTCGACAGGTCGCTGAAACTGTAATTCGTGAAATTGTTGGCCAAAATAAAATGGATTATTTATTATACGCGGGAAGGGAAAAAGTTTCATTAGATGTTAATAAATTAATGCAGAATATTTTAAATTATTATAAATCTGGTGTACAAGTTGTTAATGTAACCATGCAAGGTATTCAGCCACCAGAGCAAGTGCAGGCTATATTTGATGATACAATAAAAGCAGGGCAAGATTGTAAGCGCTTAAAAAATGAAGGACAAATGTATGCTAATGATATAATTCTTAGGGCAAAAAGTTTGGCGTATCGTTTAATACAAGAATCAGAAGCATATAAATTGCGCGTAATAATAAACGCAGAGGGTGAAACATCACGTTTTCAACAAATATTAAATGAATATCAAAAATCTCCAGAAATTACTAAGGATCGTATGTATCTTAATACAATGCAGCATATTTTTAGTAATACAACAAAAATTATGTTGAATACTCATTCTGAAAATAATATTATTTATTTACCAATTGATAAATTAATGGAAAAAGATATTTATAATATTCATAAGTCGAATACAATAAAATCAAATAAAAATTTAGATTTTAAAAATAATTTTTCTTCTAAAATTAATTTTGAAAAATTAGTAAATTTACAATCTAAATAAAAAGAAAATATTATGAATAATCGTTTTTTTATTTCTTTGATTATTGGTGTAATAATTAGTTTTTGGTTATTAACTCTTACTTTTTTTATAGTAGATCAGAGACAATTTGCAATTGTATTTTCGTTTGGTGAAATTAAAAAAGTTATAAAAGAACCTGGTTTGCATTTTAAATTACCTTTTCCATTTCAAAATATTATTTATTTAGATAAACGTATTTTAACAATTGATATTGATGATATAGATCGTTTTATTACATCAGAAAAAAAAAATATCTTAATTGATACATTTGTTAAATGGAGAATATTTGATCCTCGTTTATATTTTATTAGTTTAGGAGGGGATGAAGAACGAACACAAGATCGTCTGATACAGATAGTAAAATATGCATTAAATGAAGAAATTACCAAACGAACGGTTCGTGAAATAATTTCTGAAGAGCGTGGAAAAGTAATGAATGCATTACAAATTAAAGTTAAAAAGGAGGCTAAACAAATTGGATTAGAAATTATTGATATTCGTTTAAAGCGTATTGATTATATTAATAAAATCAATAATTCAGTGCATGATCGCATGAAATCAGAGAGAATGCGTATAACAAATAAATTACGATCTATAGGTTTTACGGAATATGAAAAAATAAGAACTAATGCTGATAAAGAATGTGCTTTAATTTTAGCTAAAGCATATCGTGATTCTGAAAAAATTAGAGGAATAGGAGACGCTAAAGCCTCTAGAATTTATGCAAATTTTTTTAATAAAAATCCAGAATTTTATAGATTTTATCAAAGCCTTAAATCATATAGATTATGTTTTAATAAATCTTCTGATATTATTTTTTTAAACCCAAATTCTGAGTTTTTTAAATATTTTGAGAAAATATAATATTAGTTTTTATAAAAATAATATTTTATTATTGAATTAATTTTGAAAGATCAGCTATTATATTTAATAATTTATATAGTTTTTTTATTAAAATTAAACGATTAGTTTTTAATAATATATCTTGAGTAATTATTTGTACTTTTTCAAAGTATATATTTGTACTATCATATAATTTTATTAATAATTTTAATATTTTAAAAAATTCACCTTTAGAATATAAAATATTTATTTTTGGTTCAATTTTTTTAATAATTATATATAAATTTATTTCTTCTGTTTTTTTAAATAATTCATATTGAATTTTTTTATTTTTTAAAAAAGAACTATCTATGTTTTTAAATATATTATGTATACGTTTATTAATAGAAAGTATTTTTTTAGATTCTGGTAATAGAATAAATGAATGAATAGCAATAATTTTATCATTAATATTAGATATAATATCTGGTTTTTTTTTTATTATTGCTTGAATTTCATTAAATTTATATTTTTTTTTATTTAATAAAGTATATAATCTATCATAAATAAATTTTAGTAATTCTTTAGTTGGGTTATTGAAATGTATATTTTTTTTAAATATATTTACTGTATTATTTAATAATTCTAAAATTGATAACGGAATATTTTTTTCAATTAATATACGTAATATACCCATTGTGCAACGACGCAGAGCAAATGGATCTTTATCACCTGTTGGTTTTAAACCAATTCCCCAGATTCCAACTAATGTTTCTAATTTATCAGATAAAGCCAATATTATGGATATAATATTTTTAGGTAAAGTGTCACCAGAAAAACATGGTTTATAATGTTCTTTTATAGATTTTATTATCTCTATAGATTCTCCATCATTATACGCATAATAACCACCGATAATTCCTTGTAATTCTGGAAATTCTATAACCATACTAGTTAATAGATCAGATTTTGATAAAAATGCGGCACGTTCTACGAGTTTTGAATTTTCATTAAGTAAGTTTGATATTTTTATTGATATTTTACAAATACGTAAAGTGCGTTCAAATTGATTTCCTAATTTATTATGATAAATAACATTTTTTAATAAAGGAACTCTGTCAATTAATTTTTTTTTTTTATCTTGTTCATAAAAAAAATTAGCATCTAATAAACGAGAATGAAGTACTTGCTCATTTCCTTTAATAATAAAATATGGATTATTTGTTTCTAAATTAGAAACTATTAAAAATTTAGAACATAAATTATTAGAATCCTTTAATGCAAAATATTTTTGATATTTTTGCATTATTAAAATTAAACATTCTTTTGGTATAGTTAAGAATGATTTATCGAATCTGCACATATGAATAATTGGCCATTCCACTAAGGCTGTTACTTCATCTAACAATATTTCAGGCATCAATATTTTGTATTTTCCAGCTGCTTTTAACAATAAATTTCTAATATATTTTTTACGATATTGAAAATTTGCAATAACTTTACCCTTTTTATTAAGGGTATCTGAATATTGTTCGGCAGAATTAATTTTAATAATTTTTTTTGATAAAAATCGATGACCTAGTGTTTTATTACTGGAATTAAGTCCGAATAAGTTTATTTTTATAATATTATCACCATGTAATATAAGTAATTTACGTACAGGTCTTATAAAACAAAATATTTTTTGAGTATTATTTATATTATTAAAATTTTGATAATTCATTATTATAGGTATTGGTAATTTAGATATAACTTCTTCTAAAATTTTTTGAAGAGATATTTTTAGTAAAATTCCTTTTATAATATGATTATAAAAAAAAAATTCTACTTTTTTTTCTATATTTTTTTCTAATTGATTTAATTTAATTAATTTTATTCCAATTATTTTAGATAAATTAGATAATTTTTTTTTTAATAAAACGGTTGGAGCTTTAGATATATTATTTAATGCTAATGAAACTGGAAGAATTTTTTTTCGAATTATTTTGTCATGAGAAATTGAACATACATTAGTGATACTAACAGCTAATCTTCTTGGAGTAGCGTAAGGAATTGCAAAAGAATTTTTCTCTAAAAAATTATTTTTTTTTAAGATTTTATAAAGGATATTAGAAAATTCATTAGAAATTTTATTAAGTATTTTTGATGGTAATTCTTCTGTTAAAAATTCGACAAGTAATATTTTATTCATATTTATTTTTTTAAAATATTTTTATAAAAATAAGAATTTTAATTTTATTAAAAATTTATTGTTTATTTAACAATGGAAAACCAAGTTTTTTACGTGTTTTATAATAAATTTTTGCTATTTTACAAGATAAAGTACGTATTCTTTTTATATAAGAAGCTCGTTCTGTAACAGAAATAATGCCCCTTGCATCTAATAAATTAAAAGTATGCGTTGCTTTTAGTAGCATTTCATACGAAGGTAATATTAGTAAAAGTTTTAATAATCTTTTAGTTTCGGATTCATAATTATTAAACGTTAATAATAAAAAATTAGTATTTGAATATTCAAAATTATAAGATGATTGTTCAAGTTCATTTTGATAAAAAATATCATTATAAGTTAAATGAGTATTTTTTTTTCCATAATTATTTTTAATATTTTTTGCCCATATTAAATCAAAAACATTTTTTACTCCTTGTAAATGTACCGCTAATCTCTCAATACCATATGTAATTTCACCTAAAATAGGTTGACAATTAAGACCACCAATTTGTTGAAAATAAGTAAATTGAGTAATTTCCATACCATTTAACCAAATTTCCCAACCCACCCCCCATGCTCCAAGAGTAGGGTTTTTCCAATTATCTTCAACAAAACGAATATCATTTTGTTGTAAATTTAATCCAAGAGAAATTAAAGAATTAAGGTATAAATCAATTATATTTTCTGGCGCTGGTTTCAGTATTACTTGATATTGATAGTAATGTTGAATGCGATTAGAATTTTTTCCATAACGACTATCTTTTGGGCGGCGAGATGGTTGTATGTAAGAGACATTCCATGGTTCAGGTCCAATGGCTCTTAAAAAAGTTGCTGTATGTGAAGTACCAGCCCCAACCTCGGTATCACATGGT
Source organism: Candidatus Profftella armatura (Diaphorina cf. continua) (assembly GCF_016593155.1). GTDB lineage: Bacteria > Pseudomonadota > Gammaproteobacteria > Burkholderiales > Burkholderiaceae > Profftella > Profftella armatura_A. The sequence goes on from NZ_AP023215.1 coordinate 306,393, forward strand.
TGCAGTAGTGCGCAACCATTAGAAGCCCAATAATTTTGTAAATTTAAAATAATTTGTTGAAATGTTAACATTTTTACATATTTTAATAATATAATTGTAGATTCAAAATTTTTAAAAATTATATTTTAAAAATTAATTTTTATTTATTTTTATCAATGTACTTTAGTAATATCTAATTAAATTAGTAATATAAAGGAGTAAAAATTCTTTCAGCTAAAATAATATGTACTTTACGTTCATCGGCTGAAATTATAGTAAATAAAATACCATCTTGTTCAAGTTTATCTCCCTTAACTGGGACTCTTCGTAAATTATTAGCGATAAAACCGCCTATAGTATTTGCATTTGTATTAGATAACTTGGTTCCAAGTACTTCATTGCAATGTGAAATTTCAGTTAATCCTTTAATTTTCCAACAATGACCTCTTTCATTATCTTTAATAGGAAGAATATCATCTTTATCTTCATTTGTATCATATTCATCCTCAATGTCTCCAACAATTTGCTCAAGAACATCTTCAATTGTAATAAGACCAGATACACCCCCGTATTCATCTACTACAATTGCCATATGATTATGATTAGAACGAAAATCACGTAATAATATATTTAAGCGTTTTGTTTCTGGAATAAAAATAGCTGGACGTATTGTTTTTCTTAAATCAAATGATTCATTAGCGTAATAGCGTAATAAATCTTTTGCTAACAATATACCGATAACTTTATCTCGATCACTTTCAATTACTGGAAAACGTGAATGAGCAGTATTAAGAACATTTGGAATCCAACTTTTAATTGGTTGATTAATATCAATAATATCCATCTGCGATCGTGGTATCATGATTTTATGAACTGAGAGATCTAATACTTGAAAAACACCTTTAATCATTGATAATGTATCAGAATCAATTAAATTACGAACATAAGCATCTTGCAATACATTAAGTAATTCCGTGCGATTTTCTGGTTCAGAAGATATAAAAGCTGTTAATCGTTCAAATAATGAACGATTAGACTTATTAAAATTAGAATTATTTAAAAATTCTTGCATATTGACTTTTTTTTAAAATAAATTTTTCTATAAAATAATTATATTTATAATTTTTTTTAAAATAGTAATTTTCAGTAAAAATCTTTTTTATTATAAATTAATAATTATTATAGGGGTTTGATATATTTAATATTTTTAATAACTTAATTTCAATTTTTTTCATTTTATTGGCCTCGATAGTTGTTTTATGACAGTAACCTTGAGCATGCAATATACCGTGTATAATTAAATGCGCTACATGTTCTTCAATTATTTTGTTGTATTTTTTTATTTCAAATTGAAGTACATCCACACAAAGCACAAGATCTGCATGTATTGGTTTATTTTTTTTTGAATATACAAAAGTTAATATATTTGTAGCATATTTTTTTTTTCTATAATTATAATTTAATTTTTGTCCTTCAATAATATCAACGAATCTAATAGTTAATATAGCTGAAGAATATAAAGCCACTTTTACCCAGTGTTTAAGCAATGTGTATGGAAAAATTTTTTTTAAACTAGAATCTTTATATTGCACAAATAATAATAATGATTTTTTATGATTACTTAATAGCATAATTTTAATTAAAGCTTTATAAATTTATATAATTTTTGCTTTTAATGTACTTGAACAAATTTTTAAAATTTTAACATCAATTAATTTACCAATTAAATTAAGATTATTGGAGTCGCTATTAAAATTAACAATACGATTATTTTCAGTTCGACCTTGCATTTCAGAAATATTTTTTTTAGATCTAGATTCGACTAAAATTTTTTGTATACTACCAATCATTTTTAAATTAATGTTATTTACGTTTTTTTTTATTATTTCTTGTAAATATTTTAAACGTTTTAATTTGGTTTTATGAGACACATTATCTATTAAATTTGCAGCCGGAGTTCCTGGTCTTGGGCTAAAAATAAAACTAAAACTTTTATCATATCCAATATTTTTTACTAATTTAATTAATTCATTAAAATCTTCATTAGTTTCTCCTGGAAATCCAACAATAAAATCGCTAGAAATCGAAATATCTGGTCGTATTTCACGTAAGTTTTTTAATATTAATTTATATTCATTAATAGTATAACCGCGTTTCATTTTTGATAAAATTCTATTTGAACCATGTTGTGCTGGTAGATATAAATGATTAACTAATTTTGATGTTTTAGAGTAAATATTAATTAAACGCTGAGTAAATTCTTTAGGATGACTAGTAATAAAACGAATACGTTTAATATCAGAAATATTTGCAATATATTCAATTAATAAAGAAAAATCAATAATTTGAGTTAATCCATTTCTATCAATTATTGTGTCTTTATAGGCATTTACATTTTGTCCGAGTAATGTAATTTCTTTTACCCCCTGTGAAACAAGTTCATATATTTCGTTTATTATACTATTAAATTTTCTAGAGACTTCTTCACCCCTAGTATAAGGAATTATACAATAACTACAGTATTTGCTGCAACCTTCTGTAATAGATACGAAAGCAGTAATTCCATTAATTTTAGCTGGAGGCATATAATCAAATTTTTCAATTTCTGGGAAATCAATATCAATTTGTATTTTACCACTAATTTTACGCTTATAGATCATTTGAGGTAATCTATGTAAAGTTTTTGGTCCAAATATTATATCAACATATGGTGCTCTTTTTAAAATAGCTTTACCTTCTTGTGATGCAACGCATCCTCCAACACCAATCAATAAATTAGGTTTTTTTAATTTAAGTTTATATAATCTACCTAAGTTAGAAAAAAGTTTTTCTTGAGCTTTAATACGTACAGAGCATGTATTAAGCAAAATAATATCAGCGTCTTCTGGATAATTAGTTTGAATAATATTATTTGAATAGTTTAATATGTCAAAAATTTTATTTGAATCATATTCATTCATTTGACATCCAAAAGTTTTAATAAATAGTTTTTTTTGCATCATTTATAAATTTAATTTTTTTTAGGTAATTTTTAGATATTTTATACGAAATTATATAAGTAATAAAGTAACAAAAAATAATAAAAGAAATAATGTTATTTTTTATTAAATTTTTATATATTTAACTTTTATTCAATAAATAATTTTTAAAGTTTATTTTTATACCGTCTGTTTTCATAAAAATTTTTTACAAATTTTTTAAAAATATTATTATCAATAGATAATCTAATGTTTTTCATTAATTGAAAATAATAATATAAATTATGAATAGTATTTAAACGAGCTCCTAATATTTCTCTTTTCCGGTGCAAATAATGTAAATAGGATCGTGAAAAATTTTTACAAGTATAACAATTACAACTATAATCTAATGGATTTTTATCAAATTTGTAGCGAATATTTTTAATTTTAATATTACCAAAATTAGTAAATAATAAGCCATTTCTTGCATTACGTGTTGGTATTACACAATCAAACATGTCAATACCATTTGAAACTGCCATTATTATATCTTCAGGAGTTCCTGCGCCCATAAGATAATGGGGTTTATCAATTGGTAATTTTGGTCCGATATATTTTAATATTTTTATCATTTCTTCTTTTGGTTCTCCGACTGATAAGCCTCCTATAGCAAAACCATCAAAATTAATTTCTTTTAATTTTTCGAGGGATTCATCTCGTAAATTTTTAAACATTCCCCCTTGTATTATACCAAATAAAGAATTTTTATTATTTATTTTATAAAATTCTTCTTTAGATCTTTTTGCCCAACGTAAAGACATTTTCATTGAATTCTTTACTTCATTTTCATTAAGGATATGATTATTAATTTTATATGGTATACATTCATCAAGCTGCATTACAATATCGGAATTTAATATTTTTTGAATTTTCATAGATATTTCTGGTGATAAGAATAATTTATCTCCATTAATTGGGGAAAAAAAATAAATTCCTTTTTCAGTTATTTTATTTTTTTTATTTAAAGAAAAAACTTGAAAACCTCCGGAGTCAGTAAGAATTAATCGATTCCAATTTATAAATTTATGTAAACCTTCAAATTTAGAAATTACATCTAATCCAGGGTATATCCATAAATGAAAAGCATTATTAAGAATAATATTATATTTCATTTCTATTAGTTCTAATGGCGATATTGATTTGATTGATCCATAGGTACCTACGGGCATAAAAATTGGTGTTTTTACAAAAAAATTATTTAGTTTGATAATTCCGCTTCGTGCATTTCCACTAGTTTTTAATATTTTAAAATTTAACATAAAATTTATATTTTAATAAATATTTTATATGCCCTGTATTATTTATCCAAAAAATTAAGTTATTGATAAAATCACCTAATTTAGTAAAGAATAATAATAAGACAAAAAAAAAGAAAAGAATATTATATATGAAAATATTGTTAAATGACGATATTGTTAATTGCTTTATACATTTTAAATGAATGATATATAAAAATTATTAATATTTAAATAAATTATTTTCCATAAAAATAAAAATAGTAACTTTGTTAATCCATTAATAGATGGCACTAAAATTTTGTAGAATTTATAATTTAAAATTAAAAGAGAATTTTTTTATATCTTTTTGTTTATTATAAAAATAATATAAAAAATTTTCTATAAGAAAATAGATTATTTTTCAAATTTTTTTAATGTATAAATTATAAAAACAGAACAATTTATTGTAAAAGAATATTTTTAAAAACATTAATTAATATTATTATAAATAAAATTTTATAAATTTTTTTCCATTTAATAAAATTTTAAAATTTAATATAAAATTTTTATAAAATAATAAATTGTATAGATTAAAATAAATACATTAAACTGTGTGTCATTTAATATTGAATTTAAAAAATAGTTAATGTTAAATGCATATATATTTAATTAATATATTATTTATGAAATTTATAAACTAGTTATGATTATTAGTATTATTAATAAAGGAGTATATTAAATGACACGAATTTGTCAAATAACAAAAAAAAAACCAATAGTCGGTAATAATGTTTCTCATGCAAATAATAAAACTAAACGAAGGTTTTTACCTAATTTGCATAATCATCGTATTTTTATTGAATCAGAAAATCGTTGGGTTTCTCTTCGTATTTCAAATTCTGGTTTACGAATTATTAATAAAATTGGTATACATGCAGTTTTATCTAATATGAAAAAAAATAATAAAAAAATAATATTATAAATATCATAAAAATATCATAAAAGGAAAAATTATTTACAATGGCTAAATCAAGGCGCGATAAAATAAAATTACAATCTACTGCTGGTACCGGACATTTTTATACAACAACTAAAAATAAGAATTCTAAATCAAAAAAAATTAAAATAATGAAATTTGACCCTAAAATAAGAAAACATGTTTTTTATAAAGAAAAAAAAATAAAGTAATTAAATTTTTAATATTTTAAAAATAGAATGCCATTTTCAATGGCATTATTTTAATAATTTAAATAAAAGTAATATTTTATTTAAATTTTAAAAAATAAAAATTATATTTTAATTATTGGATATATTCTTAAACTTTAATAGCTGTTCTTTTAATTTATATAAAGCGGTAGAAAAATTATTAATTCGTTCTTGCTCTTTTATTATTATTTTTTTTGGGGCTTTTTTCATAAAAAATTCATTATTAAGATTTTTTTGTGCTTTATTAATTATAATATTAATTTTATTGATTTCTTTAGAAATTCGTTTTTTTTCTGTTTTAACATTTATTTTTGTAATTAACATAAATTTAATATTATCAAAAATAATAACAGGAGATATTGAGTTAGTAGGTAAAGTATTAATTACTTTTATATTTGATAATTTTGCTAATTCTTTAAGATATGGAAAGAAGGATATTAAATAATTATCATTATTTTTTGATTCTATGAATAATGGTATACGTAATGTAGGAGATAATCTCATTTCCCCCCTTAAATTTCTACATGCATTAACATACATTTTTAATTGTTTTATCCATTTTTCAGATTTTTTATCTATTTTATTTAAATTAATTTTTGGATATTCTTGAATCATAATTGATTTTTTTTTTTCATTAATTTTTCCATTTTTTAATGGAAAAATTTTTTGCCATAAAGCTTCTGTGATAAATGGAATAATTGGATGAGCTAAACGTAGTAAAGTTTCTAGCACATACAATAAGGTATTACAAGTATTTAGTTTATGGTATTTATCATTACTTTTTAATTGAATTTTAGCAATCTCTAAATACCAATCACAATATTCATACCATATAAATTTATAAATAGTTGATGCAATATTATCAAAACGATGATTATAAAATTCTTTTCTAATCTTTACATTTGTTTTTTGTAATAAAGAAATAATCCAACGATCAGTTTTTAATAATTTTATTTTTTCGTTATTAATATTTTGATATTCAATAGAGTTATAATTACAAGATAAAACATTAATTTGCACAAAACGAGCTGCATTCCATAATTTATTACAAAAATTACGATAACCTTGACAACGATTTAAATCAAAATTAATATTACGCCCTAATGTTGATAAGGAAATAAATGTAAAACGTAATGCATCAGCTCCAAACGCAGATATTCCATTTGGAAATTCCTTTTTTGTTATTTGTGTAATATTATCTATTTTTTTTAAATCTTTGAATGCACAAGTGCGCTTTTTAATTAAATCTTTTAGTTTAATACCATTTATTACATCAATTGGGTCTAATATATTGTTTTTTGATTTAGACATTTTTTTACCGTAACTATCTCGCACAAGACCATGTATATATACTTTTTTAAATGGAATTTTTCCTGTAAAATGAGTGGTCATCATAATCATTCTTATAACCCAAAAAAATAAAATATCAAATCCTGTAATTAAAATAGAATATGGAATGAAAAATTTGTATTCTTGTGTTTTTTGAGGCCATCCTAATATCGAAAAAGGTAAAATAGAGGAAGAAAACCAAGTATCTAATACATCTTCATCTCGATATATTTTTTTTTTACCAGCTTGAATTTGTGCATCAAATTCATTACGAGCTACATAAATTTTTCCATCTTCATCATACCATGCTGGAATTTGATGCCCCCACCATAATTGACGCGATATACACCAATCTTGAATATTATTTAACCATTTTTGGTAAATATTATTCCAATCTTTAGGAATTAACTCTATTTCATTATTTTTAATTTTTTCTAAAGCTACTTCTGCGATTGATTTTCCAGAGAAATATGTTTCTTTTGGGGTGGGTTTATTTACAGCAATGAACCATTGATTTGTTAACATAGGCTCAATTATTGATCCAGTACGATCCCCTCTGGGTATTAATATTTTATGAGATTTAATTTGTTCTAATAAACCCATCTTATTAAGATCATTAATAATTTTTTTACGGGCAATAAATCGATCTAATTTATGATAAGCAATAGGTATAATATCTTTTTTTATTATTTTAGCATCTGATGTAAATATATTAATTTGTGGTAAATTATGTTTTTCTCCTATTATATAATCTATAAAATCATGCGCAGGTGTAATTTTCATACAGCCTGTTCCAAATGTTTTATCAATATATTCGTTTTCTTCAATAATAGGAATATAACGATTGCATAACGGTAATTTTAATAATTTACCAATTAAATGAGTATAGCGTTTATCGTTTTTGGATACTGCTACCGCAGCATCTCCTATAATAGTTTCTGGTCGAGTGGTAGCAATTGTAATATAATCACTTTTATCAGCTAATGGATAACGAATATACCATATAAAACCATCTTCTTCTTGTGATATAACTTCTAAATCAGATATTGCTGTATTTAATTTTGGATCCCAATTAACTATACGTTTACCTCGGTAAATTAAACCTTGTTCAAATAATTTTACAAAAACTTCTGTAACAACATTGGATGTGTTTTCATTCATTGTAAAATATTCTTTACTCCAATCAACTGATATTCCTAATTGTCGCATTTGATTAGAAATATTAGAGCTAGATTTTTCTTTCCATTTTAATATTTTTTCAATAAATTTTTTTCTACCAATATTTTTTCGTGTTATTTTTTTTATGTCAAGTTCACGCTCAATTACCATTTGAGTGGCAATACCAGCGTGGTCAAATCCAGGAATCCATATTGTATTGAATTTACGCATTCTATGATAACGAACTAAGCTATCTGTAATAGATTGATTAAATGCATGCCCCATATGCAAAATACCAGTAATATTTGGAGGGGGAAGTTGTAAAACAAAAAATGGGTTTTTTGAATTTATGGTTGCGGTAAAATATTTTTGCTTTTCCCACTCTTTTTTCCAAAAATTTTCAATTTTATTTGGTTCAAAAGATTTTATTAATTCCATATATCTTTTTATAAATATTGTTATAACAAAATTTAAAAATTTTAAATCTACAAATATTTTTTATGAAATAACATAAATAAATTTATGAAGATTTTATTTGTAGATTTAAAATAGTATTTTAAAATAATTTTAAAAATTATTAATTTAAATATAATTTTTTTTAAAATTTTTAAATACAAAATCCCAGTTAACGATATCTAGAAAATTTTCTATATATCGAAGACGATTATTTCGATAATCGATATAATAAGCATGTTCCCAAACATCCATTGTTAATAATGGGGTATCAGAGGTGTTTAAGGGTGTAATAGCGTTTGATGTATTGATAATTTCAAGTGAATTATTATTTTTTTTTATTAGCCAAACCCAACCAGAACCAAAATTATTAACTCCAAATTCTATAAAATTTTCTTTAAATTTTTTTAGAGATCCCCATTTATTTTTAATTTCAATAATTAATTGATTATCAATTTTTATATTATTTTCTGGGGACATGCATTTCCAATAAAATGAATGATTCCAGACTTGTGCTGCGTTATTAAAAATAGGACCAGAAGAAGAATTTTTAATAATTTCTTCAAGAGACATATTTTCAAATTTTGTTTTTTTAATTAATTTGTTTAAATTATTTAAATAGTTTTTATGGTGTTTATTATAATGAAATTCTAATGTTTCTTTTGATATTCTCGGAGAAAGTGCATCGAATTTGTATGGTAATTCTGATAGAATATATACCATAATTTATTTCCTTTTTATTTTAAAGATTAATTATTTATATTTAATAACTCATATTATAATATATATTTATTTTTTTAAAAATAGTCATAATTAAAATTTTTAGAATAGATTATAAAATAAATATATAAAAAAAAATTTTTTTAATTTTATTTAAGAACTTAAAAAATAAATTTATTTAAAAATTTTAGGAAAATTATGCGTCTTATTATTTTAGGTGCACCTGGATCAGGTAAGGGTACACAAGCAATGTTTATTAAAAAAAAATTTCATATTCCTCAAATTTCCACAGGTGAAATATTAAGAGATATTATAAAATCTGATAATAAAAATTATTTAAAAACTAGAATTTCTAATGACATAAAAAAAGGTAATTTAATTTCAGATGATATTATTATTGATTTAGTCATAAATCGTTTGAAATGTTCAGATTGTATTAATGGATATTTACTAGATGGTTTTCCTAGAACTTTATCACAAGCTCATGCTATAAAAGAAGCGGGTATTGTTATTGATTATATATTAGAAATTTATGTTTCTGATTCGGAGATTATTGAACGTATAAGTGGTCGTCGTATACACATTGCTTCTGGGCGTATTTATCATAATAAATTTAATCCACCCAAAATTAATGGAAGAGATGATTTTACTGGTGAATTACTTATTCAACGTGATGATGATACAATTGAAACAATTAGAAATCGTTTATCTATTTATCATAAACAAAAAAAAATTTTATTAGATTATTATAAAAATTTAAAAACTTTTAAAATTTTTGGTTTTCCAAGGTATTATAAAATATCTGGTTCTTTTTCAATAGATAAAGTTCGCAATAATATTTTTTCTATTTTAGTAAAAAAATAAAATAATTATAATCTATATTAATACCATATTAATATAAAAATTTATATGAAATTTTCAGTTTTAATTATTAAATCTCTTGAAGAACTTTTAAGTAAAATTCTTAAATTTACCTGTTCTCCAAATAAATTATTATCTAATTATTTTTGTGAATATAAAAAATTAGGAATATTTGAAAGAAATATTATTTCTAAAGCTGTTTATAATTTATTATATAATAAATCTACATATTTTTATTTTATTTATAATAAATTTGGTGATAAAACTATATCAGCGCGCAATTTAACTTTATTTTGTTTAAAAGATTTGATTAGTATTTCTTCTATTGAGGGATTATCTGAAAAAGAATTTTATTTTTTTAATAAGAAAATTGATTTTAATTTGGCTCCACCGTTAATAAAAAGTAATTTTCCAGAATGGTTATTTACTAAATTAGTAATTCAATATGGAGAATCAGAAACCTTAGATTTATCTAAAAAAATAAATCAATCTGCTCCTTTAGATTTAAGGGTTAACTTATTAAAATCAAAAAGAGAAATAATTATTAAAAAATTATTAGATTTTTCTATTTTTTGTACTCCTACTCCTTATGCGCCATTTGGTTTGAGGGTAATAAAAAAAGTTTCTTTAAAAAAAATAGATTTCTTTAAGAAAGGTATTATTGAAATTCAAGATGAAGGTAGTCAGTTACTTACTCATATTATTGAAATAAAACGCGGGCAATTAATAGTTGATTTTTGCGCTGGATCTGGTGGGAAAACACTTGCTATTGGTGCTTTAATAAGAAATACTGGTTGTATATATGCACTTGATATATCTAAAAAAAAAATAGAAGAATTAAAAAAAAGAGTAATTCGTAGTGGATTATCTAACGTATATCCTATTGTAATTAAAAATGAAAATGATATTAAGATTAAATTTTTAGAACAAAAAGCTCATAGAGTTTTAGTTGATGCTCCATGTAGTGGATTAGGTACATTACGTCGTAATCCTTATATTAAATGGTATCAAAAATCTTTTTTTATAGAAAAAATAAATAGTAAGCAAATTAATATTTTAAATAATGCATCTAAGTTAGTAAGAATAGAGGGATATTTAATTTATTCTACATGTAGTATATTAAAAGAAGAAAATGAAGATATTGTAAATAAATTTATAGAAATTAATAAAAATTTTTGCTTAATTTCAGTAAAAAATATTTTAAAAAAACAAAAAATCAAATTATCAATTAACAATGATTATTATTTAAAACTATTAACTAATATTCATAATACAGACTGTTTTTTTGCCGCAATTATGAAACGTATTGAATAAAAAATATATTAAGAAAGGCGGGGGTCGGAGTTGAACCGGCGTATACGGCTTTGCAGACCGTTGCATAACCATTCTGCCACCCCGCCATATTTATTTTGTATTGAGCGGGAAAAGAGTCTCGAACTCTCGACCTCAACCTTGGCAAGGTTGCGCTCTACCAACTAAGCTATTCCCGCATTATTAAATTCAAAAATTAAATTTTATAGATATATTTGTATTTTTGTCAAGAAAATAACTTTTTATTTTTATAAAAAATTTTATATTTTATATATTAAATAATATTTACATTTTTATATATTAAATAATATTTACATTAATTTAAATATAAAATAATTGCAATAATTATTAATGTTTGTTATGAGAATTTTTCTTTAATAAATTAAAATATTTTTATATAAAATTTAGAAAAAATAAAAATTTTACTATAATTAGTTTCTATTAATAGAATATAGTATAATTTTTTTTATATTAACTTATTCAATAAAAAATATTCTTAATAATTAGCATTTTTAATTAATATGTATTAATTTTTAATTATTTTTAATTTTATTAAATATTTTTCTTTAAATTTTTTGGTAAAATAACTAAATTTTTAGTATTTGTCTTACTTAAATTATTTTCAATTAAAAATAATTTTTCTGAAGAAAATGAAATTTTTATTATAGAGGATCTTACTAAATTTAATGCTAAATTAGCGGCCATTTGTTCACCGGATCGGCGACTTGGTCCAATACCACAGGTTTTTATTTTTAATTTAGGAATTATACATATAATTTCAAATTTTTGATTATGAGCGGCGCCATAAGTAGCTAAAATTTTATATTCCGGTAATGGAATTTTTCTTTTTTGTAAATATTCTTGTAAAAGAGTTTTAGAGTCTTTTCCTGTTATTATTGAATTAATTGAATTAAGAATAGTTTTATATAAGGAATAGATTACTTTTTGCACATTACCAAAGTGAGAATCTAGAAAAATTGCACCAAATATTGCTTCTAAAGTATCAGCTAAAATAGAAGGTCTATTACATCCACCAGATTTTATTTCACCATCACCAAGCAATAGAAACTTTGATAATTCTAATTTTTTAGCAATTTCATGTAATGTTTGTTGCTTTACTAAATTAGCTCTAAAACGTGATAAATCACCCTCATTTATTGAATTATAATGCTCAAATAATAATGAAGCAATTACGCAATTTAAGATAGAATCACCAAGAAATTCTAATCTTTCATTATGAATGCTGCTATAGCTACAATGTGTTAATGCTTGTCTTAAAATATCAGTATTTTTAAATGTATATCCTAATCGATGTTCTAATGATAGATACCACATGATATCATTCATTTTTTTATCTGACATGCATATTCTTTTGTAAAATTATTTTATTATTGTGCATAAAATTTTTAATTAAAATTACCAATATGATTTAATTTTTTAAAATTCATCCATATAAAAAATGTTTTTCTAATGATATTCTTATCTGAAATAAAATCCCAATAACAATTATCAAAATTATTATCACGATTATCTCACATTACAAAATATTTTTTTTGGAATAATGTAATTAAAATTTTTAGTATTAGAAAAAAATAAGTTTTTTTTAGGGAAATTATAGAAAATTGTTATGATATTTAATTTTTCTTTATTTTTATTATTTAATATTTTATGTATGGGATTTTTTAAATTTTTTTAAAATTGATTTAAAAAAAATTAAGTTTTGTGTATATATATGGTATTTTATTTTTTTACTATTTATTATTAATTTTTTATAATATATAATATTATTCCCTGGAATACCAATTATTAGTTTAATATAATTTTTTGAAATGTTCTTTGAGAAAAAAAATATAATTATATTCCTCATTAAATCTCCTAATGATAAGTTGGTAATATTGAGTTAAATGAAATTACAAAAGGTTTATATAAAAATGAATGAAAAATAAAGATAATTATAATAATTAGAAAAAATTTTTCGAAGTATTTTATCCAAAATATTTTTTATATTTGTATTTTTTTTTACAAAAATTATATTTAAAAATCAAATAATACCAGTAATTATAATTAAAATAAATAAAATTTTTGTAAAATTTATCGGTATTAATTAAAAATTTATTTTTTTTTATCTATTTTTAATATTGCTAAAAAAGCTTCTTTAGGTATTCCAACGACACCTATTTGTTTTAAATTTTTTTTTCCTGCTTTTTGTTTTTCAAGTAATTTTTTTTTTCTACTAATATCTCCTCCATAACATTTTGCAAGCACATTTTTTCGTAAAGATTTTATATTTTCACGTGCAATAATATTTGCACCAATAGTCGCTTGAATGATTACATCAAACATTTGTCTCGGTATTAATTCTTTCATTTTAGCTACTATTGCCTTTCCTTTGTGTCTACTATTAATACGATGTAAAATACTAGAAAGAGCATCAATTTTTTCATTGTTTATTAATATGTCGAGTTTAATAACATCAGAAGATCGATATTCTTTAAATTCATATTCCATAGAAGCAAAACCATGAGAAATAGATTTTAAAGTATCAAAAAAATCAAATATTATTTCAGACATAGGAATTTCATATGTTAATTTCACATGCATACCATGATAATCTATATTAATTTGTATACCTCTTCTATGGATACATAAATTCATAATAACACCAACATATTCTTTGGGTGTATATAAATTAATTATAACAATTGGCTCCTGAATTTCTAAAATTTTAATTGTTTCTGGTATTTTAGAAGGATTATCTATCATTAATATAGTATTATTTTTCATTAAAACTTTGTAAATTACAGTCGGGGCAGTGGTAATTAAATCAATATTAAATTCTCTTTTTAATCGCTCTTGAACTATTTCCATATGTAATAATCCAAGAAATCCACAACGAAATCCAAAACCTAATGCTTGAGAAGTTTCTGGGTTATATTTTAATGCTGAATCATTTAATTTAAGTTTTTCTAATGATTTTTTTAAGGTATTAAATTCATTATTTTTTAATGGAAATAATCCAGAAAATACTTGTGGTTGAACTTTTTTAAATCCCGGTAATGCATTTAAAGACGGAAAGTTTGCTAATGTTATAGTATCTCCAACTTTTGCTATTTTTACTTCTTTAATTCCAGCCACAATAAAACCAACTTGTCCAGCTGATAATGATGAGCATTTATATGATTTTGGAGTAAAAATTCCAATATTTTCTACTAAATGTTTTGTACCATTTGACATTAGTAAAATTTTTTCTTTAATATGTAATTTACCATTAATAACGCGAACTAACATTACTACACCAACATAATTATCAAACCATGAATCAATAATTAAAGCTTGTAAAGGGGCATCAATATTACCTTTTGGGTGTGGAATTTTAGAAATTAAATTTTCTAATATTTCTAAGACACCAAAACCAGTTTTACCTGAGCAAAATATTGCATTTTTAGAATTAATTCCAATTATATTTTCTATTTCTAAAAGAGTATTATTTATATTTGCGTTAGGTAAATCAATTTTGTTTAATACTGGTATTACTTTAACATTCATATCTATTGCCATATAACAATTTGCAACAGTTTGAGCTTCAACTCCTTGAGTTGCATCAATTAATAATAGAGCTCCTTCACATGCAGATAATGAACGATTAACTTCATAACTAAAATCAACATGCCCAGGAGTATCTATTAAATTTAAATTATAGATTAAACCATTTTTTGCTTTATATGATAAAGCGGCGGTTTGGGCTTTTATAGTAATCCCTCTTTCTCGTTCAATATCCATAGAATCTAAAACCTGAGATTCCATTTCTCGAGTAGATAATCCTCCGCAGATTTGAATAATACGATCTGCTAATGTTGATTTTCCATGGTCAATATGAGCGATAATAGAGAAATTTCGTATATTTTTCATTTTATTTATTTTTAAGAATTATAAATATTAATTATAGTAATTTTACTCGGATAAATTTACGTTTTCCAGCTTGTAATACAAAAATACCATTATTTAATTGTAAATTTTTATCACTAATTATAATTCCATTAACACGAATTCCTCTTTGTTCAATCATTCTTAATGCACTAGAAATAGAGGGGCATAAATTAATTTGTTTGAGTAAATTTCCAATATAAAATGGTGCGCCATATATTTCTAATTCAGGAATATTATCTGGAATTCCACCCTTAGAACGTTTTATAAAATCATATAAAGCATCATTAGACGCGGATTTTGAGTGAAAACGAGTGACGATTTTTTTAGCTAAAGTAATTTTAAAATCACGAGGATTTTTTCCAGAAATTATTTCAGTTTTAAAATTAGAAATAGTACTTGAGGAATACTTAAGTATTAATTCATAATAACGCCACATCATTGAATCAGATATGCTCATTATTTTAGCAAACATAATATTGCTAGGTTCGGTAATACCAATATAATTATTTTTCGATTTTGACATTTTTTGAACCCCATCTAAACCTTCTAATAGTGGCATAGTTAAAATGCATTGAGGTTCTTGAGAATAATTTCTTTGTATTTCTCTAGCAACTAATAGATTAAATTTTTGATCTACCCCCCCTATTTCAAGATCAGATTTTAATGCTACTGAATCATAACCCTGAATTAGAGGATATAGAAATTCATGTATTGAGATTGATATTCTATTTTTATATCTTTTTGTAAAATCTTCCCTTTCCATCATACGCGCTACATTATAATAAGATGTTAATTTAATAATATCTTTTGCGCTTAATTGATTACACCATTTAGAATTGTAGCAAACTTCAGTTTTTTCTATATCTAATATTAAAGAAATTTGTGAAAAGTAAGTTTGCGCATTAAAATTAATTTGTTCATCTGTTAATAATGGACGAGTAATATTTTTTCCGGTTGGATCACCGATGATTGCAGTAAAATCTCCAACTAAAAAAAATACTTGATGACCAAGATTTTGTAATTGATGTAATTTATCTAAGACTATAATATGTCCAAGATGGATATCAGGGCTAGTCGGATCAAATCCAAGTTTAATACGTAAAGGTTTATTGGTATCTTCGGAACGTATTAATTTTTTTATAAGTTCTGATTCTAGTAGTAATTCTTTAATTCCATTTTTAATGATTTCTAAGGAATTAAATATTTTATCGGATATAAAAAGGGGCTGTATTGTAGAATTAGTATTAGTTTTAGATTTTAATTTAGGATTCATTCATAATAATTTAGTTGTTTTTAAAAATTTATTATTAATAATTTTTATTATGTTTTTAAAGAAAATTTTAAAAAGTTTTTTATGTTTTAATAAGTTTAAATTTATTTAATTATTTATTTTAAAATTAAATTGATGTAAATTTAATTTTATTATACTCTAAGAATTGCTTAATAAAATTTTTTTAAATATATAAAAAGGAAAAACTTTAAATTTATTAAAAAATATGACTTTATTGCCTATTATTTATTATCCAGATATACGTTTAAAAAAAATAGCGGAACCAGTTACAGAGTTTGATTTAAATTTAAAAAAAATAATTTTTAATATGACTGAAACTATGTATAATGCTACGGGAATTGGTTTAGCTGCTTCACAGGTTGATATACATAAACAATTATTAATATTAGATATTTCAAAAAATAGTAATAAATTGCAGGTTTTTGTAAATCCAAAAATTATATGGTATAGCAAGGAAAAACAAATTTATAATGAGGGTTGTTTATCTTTACCTGGAATATTTAATAAAATAAAACGCTCTAAATTCATTCGAGTACATGCATTAAATATTGAAGGAAAAATATTTGAAATAATAGCTGAAGGATTATTGGCAATTTGTTTGCAGCATGAAATAGATCATTTAAATGGAAAAATATTTATTGAATATTTATCGAATTTTAAAAAAGAACGAATTATAAAAAAAATATTAAAAAAAAATAAAAAAATTAAAATATAATTTTTATAAAAAATAAATTCTAATTATTTTTATAAACGATGACTGCGATCGTATTGTAAAAATTTTTTAGGCCATTTTATATTATGACCTAATACTAGTATTTTAAATAATTCCCCCATTTCTCCTAAAGAAATTAATTTTTTTATACCATTAATTTGTTGCAGATGTTGTATAATATTATTTTTATTTTTAAACATAAATTTAGATAAAATATTACAAATACCAGAATTTATTAAAAATCCAGATTGACTAGTATAATTTAATAAATTTAAGCCATTATCAGTTGCTATTTTTGCAATTGCTGTAAAATCAATATGAGCTGTTATATCTTGTAAACCAGGCAAGTAAAATGGATCAAAATTTATATTATGTTTATAATGACACATCAAAGTTCCTTGAGATCGTTGATCTAAATAATATTCATTTGATGGAAATCCATAATCTATTAATAAAATTAATATACTATTATTTTTTGATTGATTATTTTTTTTATTTATTAATGTTTTTGCTAATGATGCTATAAATTTTATAGCAACTGAATGTATTTCTGTTAAATATCCAATCGGAAGTAATTTTTCATTAGTTATTTGTTTAATAAAATTTAAGCTACAAGGACGATCTTTAAATATAAATTTTCCGTTTTTTTTATTATTAATCCATGTAACACCTCTTTCATACCAACAATTAATACCTTTTGTGACTAAAGATACTGGCATAGCATCTAATACTTCATTAAGTATGATTAAACCAGAAAAATTCTTTGGACAATTATTTAACCATTCTATGTTTGTAAAATCAATTAACATTTTTTTTTGTCTATTACGTAATTTAGGAGATAATTCAATAATAATATATTTTTCAAGTTTAATATTAAATAGATTAAATGCAGTAAGAATATCTTTAGCTAATTTCCCATTACCAGAACCAAATTCCATTATTATAGGTTCAGTTTGTTCAAAAATTTCGATTGCTAATTTGGTTAATGTTATACCAAAAAATGATGAAATTTCAGGTGCTGTTATAAAATCACCATTTTCACCAAATTTAATAGAATTATTATTATAGTAACCTAAATTTTTTGCGTATAAGGCTAGTTCCATATAACGTTTAAATGAAATCCAGCCATTTTTTTTGTATATATCTTTTATAATTAAATTTTTTAGTAAATTAGAAAAAAAAATATCTTTATTGAAAGTATCAATATTATGCATTTTTAAAATGTAAAATTTAAAAAAAATAGTTATGCGAATTAATTGAGAAGAAGTTCTAGATGTTATTTTTTAAGAAAAACAAAAATTAGAAGAAGTAATTATTAATTATTCTACTGATTATATATTTAATGGCACAAAAAAATAAAATATATCATGAAGATAATTCATAATTAATCTGATATATATTGGATTTTTAAAATTAGTTAGATATATAATTCTTCTGATAATAATTTTATAAGAAGAATTTTTATATTAAAAAGAAAAATTGAAAATAGTTTCTGATCAATTAGAAATTTAAATTTAGTTAAAAATTATTAGTTCTAAAAAAATTTTAAATTTACAATTAGAATATATTCATTTAACAAGCGATATTTATAATATAATGACATTTAGTAAAACATGGTATAAATTATGCCTTATTTGTTATTAATTACTTACGCATAAATTTAATGAATATATCTAATAATATTAAAATTATATCAATTCTTTCTAAATTGTATTTTGTTTGTATGAAATTATTAAAAATAATAATTAATTAAATTAATATATAAAAATGGAATTAGAAAATATTATAAATATAAATTATCAAACTATTGTTGCTTATAATAATTATAGCGTTAAATTTAGAAATGGAATTTTTTATAAAAAAAGTTTTTTAGTATCACCAACAATAGATCCTATTTTTTGGTCGATAAATGGATATAATTTTCTTACTAAAAAAGATTTTATTTATATTTCTAAATTTAATCCAACTATAGTTATTTTAGGAACTGGTAGTATTCAACATTTTATTCATCCAAAATTAACTTATATTTTAACTCAAAAAAATATTGGAATTGAATGCATGAATAATCAAGCAGCATGTCGTACTTACAATATTTTAGTATTTGATGATATTAAAGTCATGTTAGCTCTTATTTTTGATTAATAAAACAATTATTAAACATTATTAAATTTAGTATATTGACCAGAAAAGGTTAGTCGAATATTACCAATTGGACCATTGCGTTGTTTGCTAACAATAATTTCAGCAATACCTTTATCAGCTGAATTTTGATTATAAACTTCATCGCGATATATAAATAAAATAAGATCAGCATCTTGCTCAATAGCACCTGATTCACGTAAATCTGACATTATAGGACGTTTATTTTGACGTTGTTCTAATGAACGATTTAATTGTGATAAAGCAAGTATTGGGCAATTAATTTCCTTAGCTAATCCCTTTAAATTTCGAGAAATTTCAGAAATTTCAGTAGCTCTATTTTCCCCGCTAGAACTTGCGGACATTAATTGTAAATAATCGATTATAATTACACCAATTTTTCCACATTGTCTAGATAAGCGTCTTGAATTCGCTCGTAATTCTATTACATTTAAAGATGGAGTTTCATCAATATATAATTGAGATTTATTAATTTTTTTAATTGAATCATTTATTCTCGGCCAATCATCACTAGAAAGACGACCAGTTCGTAATTTATGTTGATCTAGTTTTCCAACTGAACCAAGCATTCTCATGGCTAATTGAGCTCCACTCATTTCCATTGAAAATATAGCAACAGGTAATTTATTTTTAATTGCAATATGCTCTCCTATATTAAGAGAAAAAGCAGTTTTTCCCATAGAAGGTCTTCCCGCAACAATGATTAAGTCTCCAGGCTGTAATCCAGATGTTATTTTATCAAGTTCAAAAAATCCAGTTGAAATACCGGTAACATCATTATTATTAATACCTTGATTATATAATTTATTAATACGTTCTATAACCCGATTTAATAATGGTTGAATTTTCTGGAAACCTTTATTTATGCATATTTCTTTTTCCGCAATTGAAAAAATCTTTGATTCTGCTTCATCTAATATTTGTTTTACTTCTTTTCCTTCAGAAATAAAAGCCTGACTAGAGATTTCATCAGTAATTGTAATTAATTTTCTTAATATTCCTCTATCTCGTACTATTTCAGCATAACGTCGAATATTAGCGGCTGATGGTATATTTTGCGCTAAAGAATTTAAATAAGATAAACCTCCTATTTCTTCAGCATTACCGGTATTAGATAATGAATCAAATACAGTAATAACATCCGCTGGATGTGATGAATTAATTAATTTTGTAATATGCTTAAAAATTAATTTGTGATCATAACGATAAAAATAATCTGAATTTAAACAATCTGCAATTTTATCCCAAGCAGAATTATCAAGCAATAATCCTCCTAAAACAGATTGTTCTGATTCAATAGAATGTGGTGGTACACGAAATTTTTCATTTTTGATATTAAATGGTGCATGCATATATACTAATATTAATTTAGAAATAATTATTTTTTTAAAATTTTTTTATTATTTTTTTTAAATTTTAAAATTCAGTTATTATAAATAGTTCATTAACGTCAAAAAGGATAAAAAGACTTTTTTTAAAATTATTCTTTTGCTGTTATTATGAACGTATGGTTATTTTTCAATATGTGAATAATTATAATTGTTATTTATTTAATTTTTCAAGAGAGTATATATGCGTCATTATGAAATTATATTTATTGTACATCCAGATCAAAGTGAACAAGTTTCAGAGATGATTGAACGTTATAAAAAAATTGTAATTTCCGGAAAGGGAAAAATACATCGTTTAGAAGACTGGGGGCGTCGATCTTTAGCTTATCAAATAAAAAAAGTAATAAAAGCACATTATATATGTTTTAATGTAGAAATTAATAAAAAAACTTTATTGGAAATTGAAACAAGTTTTAGGTTTAATGATGCAATTTTAAGATATTTAACGATAAAAACTAAAAAAGCCGAAACTGAAACATCATCTTTTTTAAGATTAATTCAGAAAGAGGAAAGTATTAAAAAATAATAAATTTTTAAAATTTTAATTTTTATATTTAAGATAATACAATAAAATGTTTTTTATATTTTATAAATAATAGGGGTTTTAAAAATGATATTTGGTAAAAAAAATGACAAGAATAAATTTAAGAAAAAACGTCAACAGCAAAATCCACTTTTTAAAAGAAAAAAATTTTGTAGATTTACCGTGATGAATATTAAGCAAATTGATTACAAGAATATTGAGATATTAAAAGATTTTGTTCAGGAAAATGGAAAAATTATAGCCGCAAGATTAACTGGAACACGTTCTCATTATCAACGTCAAATGGATACAGCAATTAAACGTGCTCGTTTTTTAGCATTATTGCCATATACTGATTTACATAATAGATAATTTTTATAAGGAAGAATATGCAAATTATTTTATTAAAAGATATTCCTAATTTAGGAAAATTAGGTGAAATTATAAAAGTAAAAAATGGTTATGCGCGTAATTTTTTAATTCCACAAAATCAAGCTCGACACGCGACAAAATTTGTTATTAAAGAGTTTGAAGAAAAACGTATTAAATTAGAAAAAACTGCTTCTACAATTTTTTTAAATGCTAAAAAAATGGGAGAAGAAATTCAAAAATTAAATATAAATATTATGAAAAAATCTGGAATTGATGGGCGATTATTTGGTTCTGTAACTAATTCTGATATTGTTAAGGAATTTGAAAAAAAAGGATTAAAAATTAAAAAAAATAAAATTAGATTACCAAATAATCAAATAAAAAAAATTGGAAATTATTATATAAATATATCATTACATAGTGACTTAAAAATTAATAAAATGATTTCTATTACTAGTGAAATAAAAACTTAATTAAATTTAATAAATATTAAATTAATAAATAATTGTATTTTAAAATTATTTAATTTTTTTATAAAAAATTATGATAGATGGAAATTCTACTTTTCTTTGGTATGATTATGAAACATTTGGTTTAAATGTTCGAAGAGATAGGCCATTTCAGTTTGCTGCAATTAGAACTGATATTATGCTTAATGAAATTGATAATCCAATTATGTTATATTGTAAACCGGCTCCTGATTTTTTGCCTAATCCAAAGGCTTGTTTAATTACAAAAATTACTCCTCAATTTTGTTTAAATAATGGTATACCAGAGTATAAATTTGCATCTATTATTGAAAGTATTTTTTTAAAACCAGGTACGATTAGTGTTGGTTATAATACAATTTCATTTGATGATGAAGTTACTCGATTTATGTTTTGGAGAAATTTAATTAATCCCTATGAAAGAGAATGGAAAAATAATTGCAGTCGCTGGGATTTAATTAACGTAATAAGAGCTTCTTATGTATTACGTCCATATGGAATAATATGGCCATATAAAAATAATGGTAAACCAAGTTTAAAATTAGAGCATTTAAGTTTTGTTAATAATTTATTACATAAAAAATCGCATGACGCCTTATCAGATGTTCGTGCTACATTAGGTTTAGCTAGATTAATACGTAATAATAATCCTAGATTGTTTAATTTTGCTTTATCATTACGAAAAAAAAAATATGTTTTAATGGAGATAGGGTGGCCAATAGCTCGTCCATTTTTTTATATTTCTCATGCATTTTCTGCTAAAAATGATTATATTTCTCTTATGTGGCCTATTTGTATACATCCAATGAATAAAAATATATTAATTACTTGGAATTTATTATATGATCCTAAACAATTTTTATTAAATGATATTAATAAAATTCGCGATTATTTATGTTTTAAAAAGAATTCCTTAAATGAAGATATTATACCAATAAGTATGATTCATTTAAATAGATCACCAATAGTGATAAGTAATTTAAAAATATTATCATCAAATTTAATATTTCGCTGTAAATTTGATTTAAATTGTGCTTTTAAAAATATAAAATATGCCTCATCTATATTGAGTAGAACTCATATTTGGAAAAAAATTTTTTTAGATTATAAAATTAATAATTCTAATTTAGAATTAAATATTGATGAAGAATTATATAATAATTTTATTAGTAAGAATGATAATTTAAAATTAGCCATTTTAAGATCTATGTCTCCTCAAGAATTATCTGATGTTAATTTTTGTTTTGAAAATAAAAAGTTAAAAGAGTTAATTTTTCGTTATCGAGCAAGAAATTTTATAGAAACATTATCTTTAAAAGAATTAAAGCGCTGGGAGAAATATCGTATTTCTCGATTTTATAATAAAAAAAATAATAATTACACCATAAATATGTTTTATTTAGAAATACAATCTTTATTAAAAAAGGTAAATGAATATGATAAAAAAATATTAAATGCATTATTGATGTATGGAAAAAATATTATCCCAAAATATGGTTATTAATATTTTATATTAATTTCTTAAAATATTGATTTTTTAAATTATAAATAATTTTATTATGCGCAATACTTTATTATTAGTAGATGGTTCTAGTTATATATATAGAGCATTTTACGCGTTACCTGATATAAGAAATATAGATAATTTTCCAGTTGGCGCGTTATATGGTACAATAAACATGTTACGTAAATTATATAAAAATTATCAGGCAACTTATATTGCTTGTATATTTGACGCGAAAGGAAAAACCTTTAGAAATATTTTATATCCAGCTTATAAAGCTACGCGAAAAAAAATGCCATATAATTTAATTTTACAAATTAAGCTAATTCACACAGCGGTACGTGCAATAGGTTGGCCAATTTTAATAATGAAAGGAGTTGAAGCTGATGATGTAATTGGCACACTCGCTAAGCAGGCGATCATTAAATATAATTTAAAAGTTATTATCTCAACTAATGATAAAGATATGGCACAATTAGTAAATAATAAAATTATTCTTATTAATAATAATAAAATATATGATCGTACAGCTGTTATTTCTAAGTTTGGTGTGTCACCAGAAAAAATTGTTGATTATTTTAGTTTAATAGGTGATGTATCAGATAACTTACCTGGAGTTAAAAAAATTGGACCTAAAACAGCTATTAAATTATTAAATCAATATCATTCTTTAGAAGGTATTATAAAGAATTCCAATAAAATTAAGGGCGTAATTGGAGAAAATTTACGGTTTTCATTAAATTGGTTACCAAAAATAAAAAAATTATTAACAATAAAGACGGATTGTAATCTTACTGAAAATATAGTATCAATTCCAGAATCCTTAATTATTCAACCTAAAGATGAAAAATTATTGATAAAATTATTAAATCAATATAAATTAAAAGAAAAATTTTTATATTAATTAATATTTAAATATTTATTACTTTTTAAAAATGTGTAATAATATCATTAATTATAAAAAAGTTATAATAGTTATGTAATTAAGCTATTTTACGATTTTAAAAAAATTTAGTATTTTAAAATTATCTAATTCAATTTAAATCATATAAAAATATTATGACTAAACAAAAAAAAAAAATATTATCATCTCAAGTTGATGTTTTTAAAACTATTGATCATAATACACTAAATATACCATTAAAAAATAATGATGATAATATCGCTGATACAGATTATGATATTGATTGTAGTGATGCTAAATCGTTACTTGATTTAACTAATCATTTTTTAATTGCTATGCCTGGTTTTTCTACTCCATTTTTTGATGGGGCAGTAGTATATTTATGTGAACATAATACGAATGGTGCATTTGGTATTATAATTAATAAACCTACTGATATGACTATAAATATTTTATTAGATAGCGATAGTAATTTAAAACTAAGATTAGTTCCTAATACTAAAGAATTTATTTTAGAAAAAACTACAAAACCTATTATGTTTGGGGGGCCAGTTCAGATTGATCGAGGATTTGTATTACATAATATTGTTAATGAAAAATCATCATTTTTTAATTCAACTTTAAATATAACTTCTGATATTTCATTGACTACATCTAAGGATATTTTAGAATCTTTTTCTAGAGGAGATGGGCCTTCTCAATTATTAATTAGCTTAGGTTGCTCAGGATGGGGTTCTGGTCAATTAGAGGCAGAAATTATTAATAATCATTGGTTAATAGTTGATGCTAATTCTGAAGTTATTTTTAATGTTCCGTGTGAGCAACGATTTTTTGCTGCAGTAAAATTATTAGGAATTAACCCATTAATGCTAAGTAATCAATATGGATATGTCTAATAATTTAATTAAATCTTTTTCTAATATTGAAATTATATTTGGTTTTGATTTTGGATTTAAAAGAATAGGAATTGCATTTGGAAATACCTTAATAAAACATGCAAAACCTTTGAAAATTATTCATTCAATAACTAATAACGCGAAATTTAATGAAATTTCTAAATTAGTAGAAAATTGGAAACCAAAATATTTTGTAGTTGGATTCCCGTCATATATTGATATGGCTCATGAAAAACATAAAATAGCAATAAGATGTCAACGATTTGCTAATCAATTATGTGGGCGCTATTCAATTAAAACATTTATGATTAATGAAAATTATTCATCAATTATAATTAAAAATTTTCGTAAAAAATATATAGATTCCCAATCAGCTGCTCTTATATTGCAACAATATTTTGATGAAAAATTATATAATAAAATTTAATAAATTTAAAATTTTTAAGATATTTAAAAATTATTTATTTGAATTATTGATCGATCTTCAAAACATAATGCTGTAAGTTTATTATCCCAAACACAACTTAATGTCTAAGCAAATAATATTAGGTTTTATTATTAATTCTAAAGTTGACCAATGTTCGAATAGTATGGTAATATTAACTGTTTTTCTATTGGGTAAATTAAACCATGGTATATAATTAATTTTAAAATTATTATTTTTTATATTTTTTTGTAAATTTTATTGTTCCATTTTCTTTACAAAGTCTTATGTGAGTTAATGCATTAATAATGAATTATAATTTATCTATTTTTTAAATTATTACCTCAATTTATTAAATAATTATTATATAATTTAAAAATTTTTCCAATAAGATTTTCTTAATATTTTTTCTGCTTCATAAGATAATTTTATGGTTTGTTGAGCCGTCCATTATTTAGTTATTCCAGAATGGATCATAAGATATTTTTTGTAATATATAGCCAATGGTTGTGTACATAACCAAGATATTAATTTTTTTTTATCCGGAGCATTAAGATATCATCAAAAGTATCAAATTTACTTTTTTTATTAATATTAATAAAAACACATCTAATAAATGTATTTCGTGATTTCCTAAAACTATTTTAGCATGATTTCTTATTAAATAAACTATTCATAGCGTATCTAAAGATTTAGGTCCTTTATTAATTAAATTTCCTAAAAATATAAAATTAGCTTCAGGAGATTTTTTATAAATTTTTTTTAAAAATATAGAAAGTTGTTTTTTTTGAAACTATGAACATCACCTATAATATAGGTTGTTTTCATAAATATAAAAATAATTTTAAATTTTCTTAAAATATAACATATTATCTTTGATATCAACGTATATAGTATCTTTAGCCATAAATTCTCCAGATAAAATTAATTTAGATAGTGGGTTTTCAATTTCCTGTTGAATTACTCTTTTTAAAGGACGAGCTCCATATATTGAATCAAATCCTATATTAGCAATTTTTTTTAATGCCGCTTTACTAATCTTAAAATCTATATTCATTTTTAATAATTTATTTTTTACAATGTTTAATTGTATATCTGTAATGGAAAAAATATTTTTTCTATTAAGAGGGTGAAAAACAATAATATCATCAATGCGATTTATAAATTCAGGACGAAAGTATATTTTTATCTCGTTCATTACTGCTAATTTTATAATTTCTTTGTTTCCACTTTTCATTTCTTTAATTTTATTAGATCCAAGATTTGATGTCATAACAATGATTGTATTTTTAAAATTTATAGTACGACCATGGTTATCTGTTAAACGACCATCATCTAATACTTGTAATAATATATTAAAGACCTCGGAATGTGCTTTTTCAATTTCATCTAATAAAATTAAGCTATATGGTTTACGACGTACTATTTCTGTTAAATAACCCCCTTCTTCATATCCAATATAACCTGGAGGGGCTCCAATTAAACGAGAAACAGAATGTTTTTCTATGAATTCACTCATATCAATTCTTATTATTGATTCTTCATTATTAAATATACATGCAGCTAATACCTTACATAACTCTGTTTTTCCAACTCCAGTAGGACCTAAAAACATAAAAGAACCATATGGACGTTTAGTATCAGATAAACCAGCACGAGAGCGCCGAATTGCATTTGAAATTGCTAAAATTGCTTCATCTTGACCAATTATTCTTTTACGCAATAAATTTTCTATATTCAATAATTTTTCACGTTCTCCTTCTATTATTCGGGCTACTGGTATCCCAGTGGTACGTGAAACAATTTCAGCGATTTCTTCAGAGTCAACTTTAGTTTTTAGTAAAGTAAATTTATTTGCGTCAGTAGAAAATTTTGTGTTTTTTTGTGATTTTTCCTTTAAGATTTTTTCTAATTTATTTAATTCTCCATATTTTAATTTTGATACGGTTTGCCAGTCACTTTTTCTAGTAGCTTCATTTATTTTTAAGCGTGTTTTTTCAATTTTCTCTTTAATTTGTTGACTATTTTGTATTAAGGTTTTTTCATATTTCCATATTTTTTCTAAATTAACGTATTTTATTTCTAATTTAGTAATTTTTTCTTCAATGAGTGATAATCTTTTTTTTGACGATTCATCATGTTCACGTTTTATAGTTTCACGCTCTATTTTAAGTTGAATTAATCGTCTTTCTAATTTATCCATAATTTCTGGTTTAGAATCTATTTCAATTTTAATTTTAGCCGCAGCTTCATCAATTAAATCAATTGCTTTATCTGGCATAAATCTATCAGCAATATAACGATATGATAATTCTGCTGCTGCCACAATAGCGGGGTCAGTAATTTCAACACCATGATGAACTTCGTATTTTTTTTGTAACCCCCGTAAAATTGAAATAGTTGTTTCAATATCCGGTTCTTCTATTAAAATTTTTTGAAAACGACGTTCAAGTGCAGCATCTTTCTCTATATATTTACGATATTCATTAAGTGTGGTAGCTCCAATACAATGAAGTTCCCCGCGAGATAATTCTGGTTTCAACATATTACCAGCATCTATAGCGCCTTCTATTTTACCCATTCCAACCATAGTATGTAATTCATCTATAAAAATTATAATATTTTTTTGATTATTAGATATTTCTTTTAGTATTTTTTTTAAGCGCTCTTCAAATTCCCCTCGATATTTTGATCCAGCTAATAATAGAGCTATATCTAATAATAAAATTTTTTTTGATAATAAGCTATGCGGAACTTCTCCGTTTATAATGCGTTGCGCTAATCCTTCTACAATAGCGGTTTTACCTACTCCAGGTTCTCCGATTAAAACGGGATTATTTTTACTTCTTCTTTGTAATACCTGTATTGCTCGTCGAATTTCATCATCACGACCAATTACAGGATCTAATTTTCCTGATCGAGC
Organism: Candidatus Profftella armatura (Diaphorina cf. continua); assembly: GCF_016593155.1. Lineage (GTDB taxonomy): Bacteria > Pseudomonadota > Gammaproteobacteria > Burkholderiales > Burkholderiaceae > Profftella > Profftella armatura_A. The sequence continues at coordinate 335,162 of NZ_AP023215.1, forward strand.
TTTTTTAGTTAAATCTATTGTATATTTTTTTAAAAATTCTCTGCGTTCCTCATCTTGTTGTGACAAAATATTTTTTCCTTTCCGGGTTAAAAAAATTGTATTTTTTAAAGATCTATAATTTAAATTATAATTACGCAATAACCTTCCGGCTTGCGATTGACATAAAAAAAATCCTAATAACATTATTTCACTTGAAGTATAATTGTCATTATATTTTTTTGCTTCTTTATTTGATATATTTATTAATTCAATTAATTCTTTTCCAATTTTTGTTTTATAATTATTTCCAAATATTTTAGGTAAATAAGCTAATAAATTAATTAATTTTTTTTTTAATAAAAGTATATTTATACCAGAACGTTGCAAAATAAAAAGAATAAAAGAATTTTTTTCTAAAAATATAAATAATAAATGTAAAGATTCTACATAAAAATTATCATTATTAATTGCCAAATTTTGAGCGTCAACTAAAGATTCTTGTAATTTTATTGTTAATTCATTAGAATACATTTAGTTCTCCTAATTTTAAATTTAAAAATTAAGAAATATTTTATAACTATTAAAATTTATTATAATTTATAATTATAATAACTGATATAATTATCTTTATTTTATTATAGTTTAAAATATTTTTTGATAAAATTATAACGTTTTAAAGTGTTTATTTTAGATAAACTTTGTTCCAAAATAGGTTTTGGATAATTTTTTCCTAAGATAATTCCAGCTTTTTCTAATTTAGAAGGACTTACTTCCCAGGGAGAGTGAATATATTTATTTGATAATTTTGATAATTGTGGAAGATATTTACGAATAAAAATTCCTTGAGAATCAAATTTTTTAGATTGAATAATTGGATTAAAAATACGAAAATATGGTTGAGAAGAACAACCAGAAGATGCTGACCATTGCCAATTACCATTATTAGATGCTAAATCAAAATCATTTAACTTATTTGCAAAATAATTCTCCCCCCATTTCCAATTAATACCCATATCTTTTATTAAGAAACTTGCAGTTATCATGCGTAGTTTATTATGCATGTAACCGCTTGAATTTAATTGAATAATAGCAGCATCAATTAATGGATAACCAGTATATCCTTTACACCACTTTAAAAAATTTTTTTTTGCACAATCATTGTTTTCCCAAAGAATATTATCATATTCCTTTTTAAATGATTTATTTATTACATTTGGGTAGCAATATAAAATCATTTGATAAAAATCACGCCATATTAACTGAGATAACCAGGTAAAATATCCAATACAATTAGTTTTAGAATATTTTTTTATGAATTTAAAAATTAGTCTTACTAATTTTCGAATTGATATTGTACCAAATCTTAAATGTATAGATAAATAAGAGGTCCCATAAATATAAGGATAATTTCGAGTTGTATTATAATTTTTAATTTTTTGAATAAAATTATTTAATAATATTTTTGCTCCAGACATTCCGGTTTGAATTCCTAGAGCAGATAAGTTACTTTTACAAAATCCAATTTTATTCAAAGAAGATATGTTATTATTAATTTTATGTAATTTAGAAAAATTTACTAAATTATTTAGATAAGATTTAACTGGATAAGATTGTAAATAAAATTTGTTATTTTTAATTTTTTCTATCCATTTTCTTTGATAACAAGAAAATATGGAATATGGTTTTCCTATTTTGTTTAAAATTTCATTTTTTTCAAAAATAACTTGATCTTTATAACTAAAAAATTTACATCCTATTATTTTTAATTCTTTTTTGATTAATTTATCACGTATTATTGCTTGAGGTTCATAATCATGATTTATCATTACTGCATCAATATTGAGTTCTATAACTAATTTTTTAATTTCTTTTGAAGCAGTAGCGTGACGTATAATTAGATTGCTATTATAATTTTGTAAAATAATACTTAATTCAATAATGCTTTTGAATATGAATTCAACTCTGCGATCTTCAATAATACCTTGAGAACGTAAAGGATTTAAGATATTTTTATCAAATATGAACACGCAATATACTTCCATACTTTGACGTAATGCATAATATAATGCAGCATTGTCTTGTATACGAAGATCACGACGAAACCAAAATAAAGTTTTTTTAAAAATTTTTATATATTAAAAATATTATTCATAATTAAAATGGAACATCATCATCTGTTTCTAAAAAATTAGATATAGGTAATGGTTGTGTTTTAAAATTTGTTTGAGATTTTTCTTTTTCGTTATTGGTATTTGAGATAGAATTTTTACGTGAAGACATTATATTAAAAAAATTATTTTCTAAATTATTAGAAATATTTTTTTCATTTGTATTTTTACGATTACCTAACATTTGCATGTTATCAGCAATAACTTCTGTAACATATTTTTCAACTCCTTCTTTATTAGTCCATTTTCGTGTTTGTAAACGCCCCTCTATATATATTTGTGATCCTTTTTTTAAATATTGTTTTACAATTTGCGCTAATTTACGATAAAAAGTAATTCGATGCCATTCAGTTAATTCTCTTTTTTCTCCGGAATTTTTATCTTTCCAATTTTCTGTTGTTGCAATACTAACATTAGTAACCGCATCACCATTAGACATATAACGTGTTTCAGGATCGTGACCAAGATTACCAATAATAATTACTTTATTTACAGAGGCCATATTTTTTATTTTTATAGTTGTTTTTATTTATATAATTTTAACATTAAGTTGTTTTTATTTATATAATTTTAATTTTTTTTAATGATTTTAATTTTCTTTTTTTAGTATATAATAATATTTATTTTAATTTATATACTTATTATATTAATAAAAAAAATTAAAAATTTTTTTAAAATATTTTTTAAATAATATCTAGATTTTATACTAAAATATTTTATATTAAAAATTTATAAAAACTTTTACTTAATTATCTATAAACATAAGTTTTATATTATAAATGAATCAATTTGCTAAAGAAGTAATTTCTATTTTCCTTGAAGAGGAAATGTGTAAAAGTTATCTTGATTATGCGATGAGCGTAATTGTCGGAAGAGCATTGCCAGATGTACGGGATGGGTTAAAACCAGTTCATAGACGTGTATTATTTGCTATGTATGAAATGAATAATTTATGGAATCGTTCTTTTGTAAAATGTGCACGAGTGGTTGGTGAAACTATGGGGAAATATCATCCTCATGGTGATTCATCAATTTATGATGCTTTAGTACGAATGGCACAACCATTTTCTTTACGTTGTACATTAGTTGATGGACAAGGAAATTTTGGTTCTATAGATGGGGATAGTGCTGCTGCAATGCGTTATACTGAATGTCGTTTAAATAAAATTTCTAATGAATTACTTATTGATTTAGATAAAGAGACTATTGATTTTATTTCAAATTATGATGGAAAAGAAAAAGAACCATCTGTATTGCCAGCGCGTATTCCAAATTTATTAATAAATGGTTCTTCTGGTATTGCTGTTGGTATGGCTACTAATATACCACCTCATAATTTAACAGAAGTTATTAATGGTGTGTTATATGTTTTGCATAATCCAGAGTGTTCAATTAATGATTTAATTAAGATAATTCCAGCTCCAGATTTTCCAACGGCAGGTATTATTTATGGATTATCTAGTGTTCATGATGGTTATTATACTGGTAAAGGTCGTGTAATAATACGAGCTAAAACTCATATAGAGGAATTTAATAAAGAAAATCGTACCGCAATTATTATTGATGAACTTCCATATCAAGTTAATAAAAAATCATTATTAGAAAAAATTTCTCGACTAGTTAAAGAAAAAAAATTAGAGTGTATTTCTCATTTACGAGATGAATCAGATAAATCTGGTATGCGTATAGTTATTGAAATTAATCGTAATGAAATACCAGAAATAGTATTAAATAAATTATATAAACAAACTCAATTACAAAATACCTTCGGTATGAATATGTTAGCATTAGTTAATGGACAACCTAAATTATTAAATCTAAAAGAGATACTTTACTATTTTATTTTACATCGTAGAGAAATAATAAAACGAAGGACTATTTTTGAATTACGTAAAATGCGCGAATATGCTCATATTTTAGAGGGGTTAACAATAGCATTGGCTAATATTGATAATTTTATACAGATTCTTCGTTCAACGTCTACGCCACAAGAAGCGAAAAAGAAAATAATTGAATCTATGTGGAATTTATCTGATTCTAGTAAAGTAATTGGTTTTAATAAAAAAATTTTTGATACTATACCAAAAATTAATAATATATCAAAAATAAATTTTGGATTACAAAAAAATGGTATGTATAAATTATCTGATATACAAGCTCAAGAAATTTTACAAATGCCTTTACAGCGTTTAACTAATATAGAACAAAAAAAAATAATTAATAAATATGAAAATATTTTGAATAAAATTATGGATTTAACAGATATATTATCTAATCCAAAACGAATTACAGAAATTATTACTGATGAATTAAATGCAATTAAAAATAAATATGGAGGTTATAAAAAAAATATACGGCGCTCTGAGATAACTTTAAATGTTATAAATCTTAGTACAGAAGACTTAATTGCTTCTCAAGATATGGTAATTACATTATCAAATTCAGGATATATAAAATCTCAACCAATTTCCGAGTATCGAGCACAAAAACGAGGGGGGCGAGGAAAAAAGGCTATGATAACAAAAGATGAAGATTGGATTAATCAACTATTTATAGCCAATACACATGATTATATTTTATGTTTTTCTAATTATGGTCGATTATATTGGTTAAAAGTTTGGAAAATTCCACAGGGATCTCGAAACTCACGAGGTAAGCCAATAATTAATATGTTTTTATTAAAAAATAACGAAAAAATTACTGTAATTTTACCTTTATCTAATAATAAACATGATTTTCCAAAAAATAATTATGTTTTTATGTCTACTAGTTTAGGTATTGTTAAAAAAACTTTGTTATCAAATTTTAGTCATCCACGTAAATCTGGAATTATTGCTGTTAATTTAAGTAATGAAGATTTTTTGATTGGGGCGGCATTAACTGATGGTAGTTATGATATTATGCTTTTTTCAGATTCTGGTAAAGCGGTGCGTTTTAATGAAAATTCTGTGCGAGCAATGGGGCGTTCAGCTCGTGGAGTTAGGGGTATGAGATTAGAAAAAAAACAAAAAGTTATAGCTTTATTAGTTTCAAATAATCAAAAACAATCAGTTTTAACTGTAACCGAAAATGGTTATGGTAAGCGTACATTAATAAAAGAATACACAAGACACAATAGAGGTACTAAAGGCATAATTTCAATTAAAACTAATAAACGCAATGGAAAGGTTGTGGCAGCAACATTAGTTAATAGACATCATGAAATTATGTTAATTACAACTGGAGGTATTCTTATACGTACACGTGTTTCAGAGATTCGTAAAATGAGAAGATCTACTCAAGGCGTTATTTTAATAACCATTGAAAATAAATCTAAATTATGTGGAGTACAACGTGTTATGGAAAATGATATTGAAAATAAAAAAAATAATAGCATCTAAAATTGTAATTTTTAGTAAAGATTAAAAATTTAATCAAATTTAAATTGAGTTTAAATTAAGTTAAGTTATGTAAGGTAAGAATGATAAAAAATTATATTCCAGTTATAACAATAGATGGTCCAACTGCCTCTGGAAAGGGAACTGTAGCACAATTAGTTGCATCGAAATTAGGTTTTCATTATTTAGATTCAGGTGCGTTATATCGATTAGTTGCTTTATCGGCAATTAATAATAATGTGCAATTAGATAATGAATTAGAATTAATTATTTTGATAAAAAAATTAAACTATAATTTTTTAGGTAAAGAAGTATATTTAAATAATTTTAATGTAACTAGATTAATTCGAAATGAAAAAGTAGGTAATAATGCTTCAAAAATTGCAACATTTAAAAATATACGAAAAGAATTATTTAAAATGCAAATAGAATTTCGTAAATTTCCAGGATTAGTAGCGGATGGACGTGATATGGGGACGATAGTTTTTCCAGATGCTTTTTTAAAAATATTTTTAACGGCAAACATTAAACAGAGAATCGAAAGAAGATATAAACAATTGATACAAAAAGGTTTTTCTGTTACCATTAATGATTTATTAATAAATTTTATAAAACGTGATATACGTGATAAAACTCGTAGTTTATCGCCTTTAAAATGCCCTAAACAAGCGCATTTATTAGATACCTCTAAAATAAGCATTAATCAAGCAGTTAATCAGATATTAAATTGGTATACAAAAAATTAAAAATTTTAATTATTTATATATAAATTTAAAAATATTATTCGACTATTATTAATAATAGATCGATTTTTCAAAAAATTTGAATCTTATATATTTTACATAAAAATTGCTTTATTTAAAAAAATATTGAATATCTTTTAAATAACTATGTCAACTACCATTATTCTTAATCAAGATTCTATAAAAAGGGGTCCAGATAGTTTTGCGACTTTATTTGAGGAATCTTTATTTCGTCATGACATGCGCTCTGGAGAAGTTATTTCTGCTGAAGTTATTGGTTTGGATCGTAATTTTGTTATTATTAATGCAGATTTAAAATCCGAAGCATTTGTTCCTATTGAGGAATTTAAAAATGATAATGGCGAACTTGAAGTTAAAGTTGGTGATTTTGTTTCTGTTGCAATTGAATCTTTAGAAAATGGTTTTGGTGATACTATTTTATCTCGTGATAAAGCTAAACGTTTAGCTTCGTGGCTTTCCTTAGAAAGAGCTATGGAATCTGGAGAAATTGTTACTGGCATTATAAATGGAAAGGTTAAGGGCGGTTTAACTGTTTTAACAAATGGTATTAAAGCTTTTTTACCTGGTTCACTTGTTGATATACGTCCCGTTAAAGATACCGCTCTTTTTGAGGGAAAAACAATGGATTTTAAGGTTATTAAACTTGATCGTAAGCGTAATAATGTAGTATTGTCACGTCGCGCAGTAATCGAAGAATCTATGGGGGAAGAACGTCAAAAATTAATAGAAACTCTTAAAGAAGGGTGTATTGTTAAAGGTATTGTGAAAAATATAACTGATTATGGGGCTTTTATAGATCTTGGTGGGATAGATGGTTTATTACATATTACTGATATAGCATGGCGTCGCGTTAAACATCCTTTAGAAATTTTAACTATTGGCCAAGATATTTCCGTTAAAATTTTAAAATATGATCAGGAAAAAAATCGAGTTTCATTAGGTATGAAACAATTAGGAATTGATCCTTGGATTGGGTTATCTCTTCGTTATCCACGGGGAACACGTTTATTTGGTAAAGTTACTAATTTAACTGATTACGGTGCATTTGTTGAGGTTGAAAAAGGTATTGAGGGTCTAGTTCATATATCTGAAATGGATTGGATAAATAAAAATGTTACACCAAGTAAAATTGTTCAATTAAATGATACTGTTGAAATTATGGTATTAGAAATAAATGAAGAAAGACGTCGTATTAGTTTAGGAATGAAACAGTGTAAAGATAATCCTTGGGATAATTTTGCTATCATTAATAAAAAAGGCAATAAAATAAAAGGGATAATTAAGTCAATTACTGATTTTGGAATATTTATTGGATTAGATGGTAATATTGATGGACTTATACATTTATCAGATTTATCTTGGACTGATCCAGGAGAAGAGGTTATACGGCGCTTTAAAAAGGGAGATGAAATTGAAGCTATCATACTTTCAATTGACGTTGAAAAAGAACGTATTTCTTTAGGAATTAAACAGCTTGAGGGTGATCCATTTAATAATTATGTTACTATAAATGATAAAGGTTCATTAGTAAATGGTATTGTTAAATCTATCGATCCTAATAAAGGAGCAATTATTCAATTATCAAATGAAGTAGAGGGTTATTTACGTATTTCTGACGAAAATAATGAAGATGAAAAAAAATTAAAAATTGGTGAAAATATTGAGATACTTGTTAATCATATTGATCGTAAAACACGATATATTCAATTATCTTTTAATAATAAAAAAGAAAAAGTTATTAAGAAGAAAACATTATTAACATCTGTTAATGCTAATACAATTTCCGGTACAACAAATTTAGGCGTAATATTAAAAGCTGAATTAGAGAAAATAAAATAATATTATTTTATTTTCTCAATAAAAATAGTAATTTCATTATTTTTAATATAAATATTTATATTATAAGTGCGACCGAAGGGAATCGAACCCCTATCAACAGAATCGGAATCTGTAATCTTATCCGTTAGACCACGGTCGCATTAAAAAAATAATTTATTTTAAAATAAATTATTAGTTAAATATAATTTATAAATGCTTATAAATTAAAAATTAAATTAATTTATATTTAAATAATTATATATTATATTTAATTTAAATTATTAAAAATTTTTATCGTTAAAATTTTTTATTACATATTAGGGTAATTTGTTCCACTTCCTCCTTCGGGAGTAATCCATTCAATATTTTGAGTGGGATCTTTTATATCGCAAGTTTTGCAATGAATACAATTTTGTGCATTAATTTGTAAGCGTTGAATTTTATTTTTTACTAATATAAACTCATATACACCAGCTGGACAATAACGAGCCTCAGGTCCAGCATAAATAGAAAAATTTATATTAATAGGTATTTTTTTATTTTTTAATATAAGGTGTATAGGTTGATCTTCATCATGATTAATATTTGAAATATATATTGAAGTAAGTTTATCAAATGTTAATTTATTATCTGGGTTAGGATATTTTATAGGTATATGTTTTGAAGCAGGTTCAAGATAAGTGTAATCGGCATTTATATTATGTAATGTAAAAGGAAATTTTCCGGAAAACAATATTTGATCAATTCCTATTATTAACATTCCAATATATAATCCCTTTTTCATTGCTGGTTTAAAATTACGAGCTTTATAAAGTTCTTTATATAACCAAGAGGTTTGAAAATTTGTTTTATATGTTATTAATTTATTAAATTTTTTATTGGAATAAATTTCATTAAATATAGAATCTGCTGCTAATATACCACTTTTTATTGAGGTATGAATACCTTTTATACGGCTTACATTCATGAATCCTGCATTACAACCAATGAATGCTCCACCATTAAAAATAAATTCTGGTAATGATTGTAATCCTCCCGTTGTGATGGTTCGCGCGCCATAAGAAATTCTTTGTCCATCCTTTAATATTTTACATATTTCTGGATGAGTTTTATAGCGTTGAAATTCTTCAAATGGAGATAAATAGGGATTTTTATAATCAAGAGAAATAATGTATCCAATAGAAATTTGATTATTTTCCATGTGATATAAAAATCCACCACCATAAGTTTTAGAGTCAAGAGGCCATCCAATTGTATGAATTGCTAAACCTTTTTTGTGTAATTTTGGGTTTATTCTCCAAAGTTCTTTAATTCCTATACTATAAGTTTGGGGGTCCTTTTTATTGTCTAAATTAAATTTTTTAATTAATTGTTTACTAAGATGCCCCCTTGATCCCTCGGCAAATAATGTATATTTGGCATATAATTCCATTCCTAATTGAAAATTTTTTTTAATTATACCTTTCTTATTAATACCAAAATTATTGGTGGCAATCCCGCAAACATTATTTTTATTGTCATACAAAATTTCAGATGCGGAAAAACCGGAAAAAATATCAATACCCATATTTTCTGCTTTTTTTCCCATCCAACGCACCAAATGTGAAAGTGATATAATATAATTTCCATGGTTTTTAAAACAAATAGGTAATACCCAAAATGGGATTTTATATGATTTTTTTGAAGATAAAAATAAAAAACGATCTTCTATAACGGGTGTATTAAATAATTTTTTTAATTTTTCTTTTGGGAATAACTCAAAAATAGATCGTGGATCTATTATTGCTCCCGATAAAATATGCGCTCCTAGTTCACTTCCTTTCTCTAGTACACAAATTTTAATTTCTTTATTTTTTTTAATAGCTAATTGTTTGAGCCTAATTGCCGCAGAAAGTCCTGATGGCCCGCCTCCAACTATAATAATATCATATTCAATTGATTCTCTGGGGCCATATTTATTAATTAAAGAATGATTTAATGAAGATATATAATTCATGTTATTATCTATATAATAATTATTAAAAAATATTTTATAATTAAAACCTTGCTAATATACGTAAATCAGGACCAATTTTTTGTATTTCATGAAATTTTAATTTTATTTTTTTATCTAATGAATAATGAGGAGGTAAAGTAAACATATTATATGCTTCTCCAAGTAAGCTTGGGGATATATACAATAACAATTCGTCCACACATCCTTCTAATATTAATGCGGTATTTAATTTAGAACCAGCTTCAATATGAAGTTCATTAATTTTTTTTTTTCCTAATTCAATAATAACCGCTCGAAGATCAACTTGTCCTAAATCATTTGGTAGTATAATAACTTCATTACCAAAATCTTCTAATATTTTTTTTTTAATTGGAAGATCTGTTGCAGTAAATATATAGCTACCACCTCCTTTTAAAACTTTAAGAAAGGGGTTAATACGTAAATAACTATCAATTATAATACGATATGGTTGACGTGATGTTTTTATTGATCTTATATTTAACCGGGGATTATCTTTTAATACAGTTCCAATTCCCGTTAAAATAGCACAGGAACGCGCTCGCCATATATGACCGTCATTTCGTGATTCTTTTGATGTAATCCATTGGCTAACATTATTATATAAAGAAATTTTATTATCTAAACTACTAGCTATTTTCATGCGTACCCATGGTATTCCTCGTTGCATTCTTGAAAAAAAACCAATATTTATTTCGTATGCTTCTTTTTGCATTAGTCCTTGTTTTACAGAAATGCCAGCGGAAATTAGTTGAGCCACTCCTTTTCCTGATACTAGTGGATTAGGGTCATTAATAGCAATAATAACTTTTTTAATACCAGATTTAATTAAAGCCTCCGTGCAAGGTGGAGTATGACCAAAATAATTACAAGGCTCAAGAGTAATATAAACAGTGGAATTATATACATCATAACCTTGTGCGGCTGCATTGAAAAGAGCATCAATTTCAGCATGATTACCACCAATATTTTTTGTATAACCACAAGCAATAATGCGTTTTTCTTTTACAATAACACACCCAACGCGAGGATTAGGAGAACTATTCATTGATAATTTAGCTTGTTGTAAAGCTAATGTCATCGCCATAAAGTCAATTGAATTAAAAAGCATTATAAAAAATAAGTTATAACAATAATTTATTATGATATTTAATATTTAATTAGAGAATTTAAAAAAAAATTATTAATATTTTTTTAAATATATTTAAATTAATAATTTATATGTTAATAATATAATAAATATTTTTAAAAATAAAAATATATTTTATATATTTTATAAATCAATAGTAAATATTATGAATAATATCGCTTATTATAAAAAAAAATCTTTAGATAATTTAGTTATGAGAAGTTTAAATAGTGTGTGGCATCCTTGTACACAAATAAAGTATCCTATAAAAAATACAAATAATTTTTATGAAATTCCATTAATTCCAATTAGTCATGGATATGGTCCATGGTTAATTGATGTATTAGGAAGACGTTATTTAGATGCTATTAGTTCTTGGTGGGTTAATCTTTTTGGTCATTCTAATTCTTATATTAATACAGCATTAAAAAATCAACTTAATAAATTAGAACATGTAATGTTATCTAATTTAACACATAAACCAGTAATAAAATTATCAGAGAAATTATCATCTTTTACTAAATATAAGCTTGGGCATTGTTTTTATAGTTCTGATGGTGCATCTGCAGTTGAAATTGCGTTGAAAATGAGTTTTCATTTTTGGTACAATAAAGGATTTTTAAATAAAAAAAAATTTATTTGTTTACAAAATAGTTATCATGGTGAAACATTAGGAGCCCTAGCGGTAACTAATATTAAATTATTTAAAGGAATATATAAGTCTTTATTAAAAAAGACTTATATTATTACTACACCAGATTCAAGAAATTTAAATAAAGGAAATAATGCTCATGAGATAGCGAGATGTGCTGCTTTTGATTTAGAGATACTTTTAAAAAAAAGTAGTAATAAGATTGCTGCTATTATTATTGAACCGTTAGTGCAATGTGCTGGTGGAATGATAATGTATGATTCAGTATACTTAAAGTTAGTTCGTGAAATTTGTAATAATTATAATATTCATTTGATTGCGGATGAAATTGCAGTTGGATGCGGTCGTACTGGAAAATTTTTTGCTTGTGAACATGCTGACATTTGGCCAGATTTTCTTTGTTTATCAAAAGGTATTACAGGAGGTTATTTGCCTTTATCATTAGTAATGACTACTGATAAAATTTATAATTTAATTTATTATAAAAATAATATGAATAGTTTTTTACATTCACATTCATATAGCGGAAATCCATTAGCTTGTTGTGCGGCATTAGCAACGTTAGAAATTTTTAATAAACATAATATATTACAAAGAATTTCTCAAGATATGAAAAAAATTACAAAAAAACTTACTTCATTAATAACACATCCTCAAATTATTAATTTTCGTCAACAAGGAATGATTTGGGCATTTGATGTTATAATTGAGAACCCAGCACAAAGGGAAATATTTTCTCAAAAATTTTTTTCTACTGCATTAAAAAATGAATTATTATTAAGACCAATTGGAAATACAGTTTATTTAATGCCGCCATATATTCTTAATAAAAATGAAATAAAACATATGATATTAGCAATTTTTAAAACCTTTAATGAAGTAATTTCGTCAAAATAACATTTTTAAATTTAGATATAAACTTAAAATATATTTTTAAATAGATTATAAGCATTTAACTAAATAAGATTTTTTTAAAAAAATAAATAATATTAAAATATTTTTAATAATTTTATTTTTAAGTTTTATATTAAAACAATAATTATAATTAATATGTTACTGAAAACTATTCAATCTTATAAAGAATGCAATTCTATCAATAAAAATAATGTTATTTCATCATCAAAATCATTAATTTGGAAAATTAATGAGGTTATTGATTTATTTAATTTACCATTTAATGATTTATTATTTCGTGCTCAAAAAGTACATAGAAAATATTTTGATGCTACTGAAATTGAATTAGCGGTATTATTATCGATAAAAACAGGGGGTTGTACAGAAGATTGTAGATATTGTCCTCAATCTTCGTATTATAATACAGAAATTACAGCTACAAAAATTTTATCTATAGAATCAGTTATTACTGCCGCTAATAAAGCTAAATTAGATGGTGCAACTAGATTTTGTATGGGGGCGGCATGGAGAGAATTAAAGGATAGAGATTTAGAGAAAATTGAAAATATGATTTATGAGGTTAAAAAGATAGGTTTAGAAGCTTGTTTAACATTAGGTATGTTAAATGAAAATCAAGCATATCGTTTAAAAAAAGTAGGCTTAGATTATTATAATCATAATTTAGATGTTTCCTCTAAGTTATATGGAGATATTATTAGTACAAGAGATTATGAAAACCGACTTAATACACTTAAAAATGTACGTAATGCAGGTATTAATATATGTTGTGGTGGTATAATAGGGTTATCTGAGTCCAGAAATCAGCGTGCAGAATTAATTTTTCAATTAGCAAATTTAAATCCATATCCAGAATCAGTTCCTATTAATAATTTAGTACAAATTAAAGGAACTCCATTGTATGGTACCTCTATTTTAGATCCGTTAGAATTTATAAGAACTATAGCTGTTGCACGAATAACTATGCCAACTTCTAGGATAAGAATGTCAGCTGGTCGCAAGGAAATGGGTGAGGTAGTGCAAGCTTTTTGTTTTTTAGCTGGAGCTAATTCAATTTTTTATGGTGATAAACTTTTAACTACCGATAATACGAAAACTAATGACGATAGTAAATTACTTAAAAAATTAGGAATGAGTACTCGAAATATAAAAATTAAAATGAAAAATAATATGAAATATAAAGGAATAATTTAAACACTGAAAAAATTTTTTAATAAAAAATGAATTTTCAATAGATAATTAATGAATTTAAAAAATTTTTTAATTTAAATTTAATAATAAAAATTTAAATATATTGCTATTAAAATATAATTTATTATACTAAAATATATTTAGTAAACACAAAAGGAAGTGTGGCCGAGTGGTTTAAGGCACCAGTCTTGAAAACTGGCAACAGGTAAAACCGGTTCGTGAGTTCGAATCTCACCGCTTCCATATATTTGTAAAAATTTTTTAAATATTTTTAATTATTAATGAAATAAAAATAATTATATTGAAAATAAACATAATTATTTTTATAATATAATTATTAAAATTATTAATTTAAAAATTAATATATATATTATAGTTGTAATTATTGGTATAAATTATACTTGCCCTGGTGGTGAAATTGGTATACACAAGGGACTTAAAATCCCTCGCTCTATAAATAAAGCTTGCCGGTTCAAGTCCGGCCCAGGGCACCATTAGTAATGTAATTTAATTTTAAAATTAATAATATTTAATTTAATTAATTTTTCCAAATACATTTTCCATTTGAGTGTTTATCTATTTCCGAAAGAAGTATATTGTGTTCTATTAATTCATTAGAATTAGCTAATTTTACCGGGATATTACTAGGTAGTTTTATTTTAGTTTCAATATTATTTAAATTACTAATTTTAGGTTGAAAATTTAAATTATCTTGCCCTCTAGTCATAGCTAAATATACTTCCGCTAAGAGCTCTGCATCAAGCAACCCCCCATGTAAAGTTCTATGTGTTTTTGATATATTATAACGATCGCATAATGCATCTAAAGAATTACGTTTTCCAGTATGAATTTTTCTTGCTATTAGTAATGTATCAGTAATTTTAGAAATATATTTCGTAAAATTTGAGTAACCTAAAAGAGATAATTCCATATTTAAAAATCCAACATCAAATACTGCGTTATGAATTATAATTTCAGAATTAGCAACATAATTCAGAAAATTATCTACAATTTCTGAAAATTTTGCTTTATTCTTAAGGAATTTTGTTGTTAAACCATGTATGGCTAGCGCGCTTTTTTCAGAATCTCTATCAGGATTAATATAATAATGTAAATTGTTTCCAGTAATTTGACGATTTTTTATTTCTACGCAACCAATTTCAATAATACGATGACCATCAATAATATTTAATCCGGTTGTTTCTATATCCAAAACAATATGACGATGCATTTTAAGAAAAAATTATAAGGGTTAGTAATTTGAAAATATATTTTTAAATTTTAATAAATTTGAATTAAATATAAAATGTGGTGGAGGTTATCGGAATTGAACCGATGACATCCTGCTTGCAAAGCAGGTGCTCTACCAACTGAGCTAAACCCCCATTCATAGGTCTGGTTGGACTTGAACCAACGACTACCGCGTTATCAACACGGTGCTCTACCAACTGAGCTACAGACCTAAAATTTAAATATATAATAATATTATAATACTAAAATTATTTTTTGTATCGTTTTAATAAAATATTTTTTAAAAAATTTTTTTAATATTTATAAATAAATTTTTAAAAATAAATTATTTTTAAATTTAAAGAAATTTAAATATTTTTCATTCAATGAATAGCTATATATTTTATAATCCCCGTATTTTTTGTGCATTCAAAACTCGTGTGCAACCTATTATAAATGCAGCGGTACGTAATGAGACTTTTTTTTCATTAGCTAATTCCCATATAGCTTTAAATGCATCGCATATAATGCGATCTAATCGTAAATTAATTTCTTTTTCTGTCCATGAAAAATTAGAAAGATTTTGTACCCACTCAAAGTAACTAACAATTACTCCGCCGGCATTAGTAATAACATCTGGTGCTAATATAATACCTTTATCTTTTAAAATATCATCTGCTTCCGTTGTTGTTGGTCCGTTTGCTCCTTCTAATATAATTTTTGCTGTAATATTATTTGCATTATTGATAGTAATTTGTCCTTCAATTGCAGCTGGAATTAATATGTCGCATGGAAGAGACCAGAATTCTTGAGGATTATTGATTTTTTCACCTCCATTAAAGTCTTGTATACTTCCTTTATAAGTAACATATTTTTGTAATTTAGGTATCTCTAATCCATTGGGATTATAGATTGTTGTTTTATAATCTTGTATTGCCACAATTTTTGCACCAGCTTTAAAAAAAAGATTTGCTGCAATACTACCTACATTACCAAATCCTTGTATAGCAATTTTAGAATTAATAATATTTAAATTTATTTGAGAAGCAATTTTATTTCCAATAATAAATACACCTCGTCCAGTTGCTTTTTGTCTTCCAAAACTACCTCCAATAGAGATTGGTTTACCTGTAACAATACCTGATATAGTGTGATTTTTTTTTGTTGAATAAGTATCCATCATCCAGGCCATAATCTGCATATCAGTTCCAACATCAGGCGCTGGGATATCTTTATTTAATCCAATTATAGAGCTAATTTCATTAGTATAACGACGTGTTAATCGCATTAATTCATTGTTTGATAGATTTCTTGGATTAACACGAATTCCTCCTTTTGCTCCACCATAAGGTATATTAACGGTAGCATTTTTTATTGTCATCCATCCGGATAAAGCAATTATTTCAGATAATGTGACATCTGGATGAAAACGTACCCCCCCTTTTCCGGGTCCTCGTAATATATTATGTTGTACGCGATATCCTTCGTAATGAATAATATCTCCGTTATCGTGCTCAATTGGAATATCTACTATTAAAATTTTTTTTGGATGTTTTAATATTTCTATCCAACGAGATAAGGAACCAAGATACGGAATAACACGATCAATTTGTTGTAAATAAACACCCCATGGTCCAAGATTGTTTTGTATAAGATAAGATGGTATAGGATTCTCGGTGAATTTAGACATTTTGATAATATCCTTTTTTAATTGATCTACTTATAAAATATCATAGAAAAAAAAAATTTTTAAATAAGAAATCCTGTAAATAATACAATTATTATTATAATTATTAAATTTAATTAATAATATATAAAAATTTTATTTTATAAAAAATTAAATATTTAATAAAGTATATTAAAATTATAGTTACAATAGTTTAAAAATATTTTAAAATAGCTTTATAAAAATAGAAATTTATTTTTAAAAAATTATAATTATCTTTGTTGTTATATTAATAATTAGTACAATGAAAAATTTTTTAAATTCATGTTTTTTTATCAATAAAATAAATAATAATTTTTTAAGTATTCATACGATATTAACTTCTATTAAATTTTGTTTAACTAAAAAAGTTAATGGTATTAGACTTGATAAAGCACTATCATTAATATTAACTCAATATTCTCGTAATTGTATTCAGAAATGGATAAAATTAAAACAAGTATTAATTAATAATAAAATAGCAGAAACTGATGTGATTGTTTCTGGAAATGAACTAATTACCATTAAGCCTAAAAAAAATTTTTTAGAAAACGAAATAGAAAAAAAAATAATAAAATTAGATATTATTTATGAAGATAATGAAATTATTATTATTAATAAGTCGGCCGGATTAGTGGTTCATCCTGCGATTGGTCATTTATCTGGAACATTATTTGATCATCTTTTAAGGATTTATCCATTTTTAATAAATGTTCCTAGAGCGGGTATCGTCCATCGTTTGGATAAGAATAGTAGTGGATTAATGGTTGTTGCTAAATCAATAAAATCATATACACATCTTGTTAATCAATTGAAATTACGTATTGTTCAGAGGAAATATTTAGCAATGGTTTGGGGTATTCCAAAATTAAATGGTGTTATTAATGCGGCAATAATACGGAATCCACATAACCGTATTAAAATGATTGTTTCTAAAAATTTTAATGCTAAACCCGCTTTAACTTATTATGAAAGATTAGCAATTGGAATAATTAATAGAAAACATGTTAGTTTAGTTCGCTGTAATTTAAAAACAGGAAGAACTCATCAAATTAGAGTACATATGCAGTGGTTAGGACATGGAATAATTGGAGATAATCTTTATAATAAAAAATGTTCAAAATCATTAATATTTAATCGACAAGCATTACATGCTTATAAATTAGGATTAATACATCCGGAAAATAACTTAAAATTAAAATGGAAAATTAATCTTCCAGATGATATTTCTAAATTAGTTATATATTCTGGAATAAAATGGATTTAATATTTCTATAATAGAAAAATTTTTTTTAAATTGATGTTTTTTTGAAATTTTTATAAAAACTTTTAATGAATTAAAATTTATTTTTATATTTTTTTATAATTATTTCTGTTTCTCTTTTTATATCACGATCACGTTCTTTGCGGCGTTTATCATGTTGTTTTTTTCCTTTAGCGAGAGCTATTTCACATTTTATGCGATTTTTTACAAAATATAATTTCGATGGAATTAAAGTGTATCCAGATTTTTTAACTTTTCCAGTTAATTTTTTAATTTCGGTTGAATGTAATAATAGTTTGCGTGTTCTAATTGTTTCCGAGCTAATATTTGTAAAAATATTTGAGTTAGATAAAACGCTAATATGTGCACCGAATAAAAATATTTCTTTATTGCGAGTAATTATATATGACTCTTTTAAATGCACATGATTTGCTCGTATTGATTTAACTTCCCATCCCTTTAGGACAATACCAGCTTCGTAATAATCTTCTAGAAAATAATTAAATAATGCTTTTTTATTATTGATAATTATCATACTTATTATACGTATATTTTTAAAAATTTGATAATATATTTTATTAGAATTAAAATTAAAAAATTTAATTATATATTAATGATAAAGATTAAAATAATTAAATTAATCATTTTAATACTTGTTAATTCTAATATAATAATATTTATGATTAAATTAATTTGTGTTCAAATTTGTTATGCTGATTCACGGTTACAAGTTTTATATAAATTATATGTGACTAATCAAACTTCTATACAAACAGCAATTCTTCAAAGTAATATTTTACATAAAATTAGTAAAATTAATTTAATTAATTTAAAAGTAGGTATTTATGGAAAATTAAAAAAATTAAATACAATATTACGTGATAATGATCGAGTTGAAATTTATCGTCCATTAATTATTAGTCCAAAAGAATTACGTTGTCGAAAAAATAATTAATAATTTTAATTTTTTAAAACTTTAATTTTACTAAATTAAATTTTGTTCACCGTTATATTGGTGAACAATTAATTAATATATGAACGTTTAATATACTTATTAAGTATTTAATTTTTTTAAAAATTAATAAATTTATTTTGATAAAGCATCTATTACACATAATGTAGTCATATTTACAATTCTTCTCACTGTTGCTGATGATGTTAAAATATGAATAGGTTTTGAGCAGCCCAGTAAAATAGGACCAATTGTCACACCATTACCAGATGTTGTTTTTAGTAAATTATAAGCTATATTTGCAGATTCAATATTTGGTAATACTAGAAGATTAGCATCTCCAGTTAATTTAGAATTTGGTATTTGTTTATGTAATAATTTATTATTTAGGGCGTAATTTCCATCCATTTCTCCATCAATTTCTAATTCTGGCATGTTTTTTTGTATTAGTTTTAATGTTGTTCTCATTTTATGGGTTGAGATATTATTATCAGAACCAAAATTTGAATGCGATAAAAGAGCAACACGAGGTTTTAAACCAAGAGAAATCATTTTTTTTACTGCTAAAATTGTGATTTCTGATAATTCTTCTGCGTTTGGATTTTCATTGATATGTGTGTCAACCAACATTAATTGCCTATCCATAAGAATTAAATTACTCATTGCTGCATACGTATTTATTTTGTTTTCTTTACCTATTATTTGATCAATGTAGTTTAAATGTAATTTAATAGAACCAAAAATACCACAAATCATCCCATCTGCATTTCCTTTATGAACAGCCATAGCGCCTATTAATGTGTGACACCTACTCATTTTTAATTGAGCATGTTGTTCAATAATGCCTTTACGATTTGTCATGGATAAATAAGTTTCCCAGTAATCTTTATAATTTTTATTAAAATCAGGATCTATTATTTCAAAATGTATTCCAGGTTTTATTCGTAATCTAAGTTTTTTAATATGTTGTTCTAAAATTTTTGTACGTCCAATTAAGATAGGAAAGGCTAAATTTTCATCAATAACTATTTGTATAGCGCGTAGTATTTTTTCTTCTTCTCCTTCTGAGTAAATAATTCTTTTGATATTTTTTGGTGTTTTTTTAGCTATTTGAAAAAGTGGCCTCATAAAAGTACTGCTACGGTAAACAAATTGTTGTAGATGATTTATATAATTTTCTATATCTTTAATTGGTTTAGTAGCTACACCAGATTTTTCAGCAGCTACCGCAACAGCTGGAGCAATTTTAATTATTAAGCGAGGATCAAATGGTTTTGGAATAATACATTCTGATCCAAATGTTATATTAGAAATTCCATAAGTTGTATTAACAATATCAGATTGTTCTATTTGAGCTAAATCAGAAATTGCGTGTACTGCCGCAATTTCCATTTCTCGTGTAATAGTTGTGGCTCCAGAATCTAATGCTCCACGAAAAATATAAGGGAAGCATAATACATTATTCACTTGATTAGGATAATCAGAACGACCTGTAGCAATAATTGCATCATTTCTCACGGATTTAATATCTTCTGGTAGGATTTCTGGTAATGGATTAGCTAGCGCTAATATTATAGGATTTTTTTCCATTTTTAATACCATTTCTTTTTTTAATACTCCAGATACCGATAATCCAAGAAAAATATCTGCGTTAGGTATAATATCAGATAATGTGCGAGCTGTAGTATCTTGTATAAAACGCGCCTTATTTGAATCCATTAATTCAGATCGTCCTTTATAAAGAACTCCAGCTAAATCTGTAACAAAAATATTTTTTAATGGAAAACCAAGATCAATAATTAGATCAATGCAAGCTAATGCTGCAGCACCCGCTCCAGAAACGACTAGTTTACAATCTTTCATTTTTTTTTTAACTAATTTTAATCCGTTTAAAATAGCTGATCCTACAATGATAGCAGTTCCATGTTGATCATCATGAAATACAGGTATTTTCATACGATTACGTAGTTTTTGTTCAATATAGAAACATTCTGGAGCTTTAATGTCTTCTAAATTAATACCACCAAAAGTTGGTTCTAATGAAAAGATAATATCACATAATTTATCTGGATCTGTTTCATTAATTTCTAGATCAAAAACATCAATTCCAGCGAATTTTTTAAATAACACTGCTTTTCCTTCCATTACTGGTTTTGATGCTAATGGACCAATATTCCCCATTCCCAAAACAGCTGTTCCATTAGTGATTACTGCAACTAAATTTCCTTTAGCGGTGTATTTAAATACATTACTTGGATTAGATGAAATTTCTTCACAAGCAGAGGCTACACCAGGAGAATATGCTAATGCTAAATCATGTTGATTTTTAAGTTGTTTAGTTGGAATAACGCTGATTTTTCCTGGAATAGGAAATTCATGATACTCTAAAGCAGATTGATGTGATTTTTTACAAATTTTTTTTTTAAAATTAATCATTATGTATATTTTATTAGTTAATATTTTATGAAAATAATATAAATTATTTTTATAAAAATTGTGTAAATTTATTATAAAAAATATATTTATTAAAATTATTGGTAAATAATATATTTATTTATAATTTTACTTTTTAATTTTAATAAATTATTATTCAAAAATAGATAAAATTATAAAATGAAATTGCATAAAATTTTTTAAAAATTAAAAAATAAAGAGATTTTATTTTTATTTAAGTATATCATATTTTTTTTAAAAAAATTAATTACTTTAATGTAGTTTATATAGATATTATTATTAAGGATCTTATTATTAATTATAATGTTTATTAGTTTTTATATTTTGGTAATTTTAATTAATTTTTTATAGATTTTAACCCTATGAGCACCTTAAAAATATATAATTCACTTTCTCGTAAAAAACAAATATTTTATCCAATAACACCGGGAAAAGTAGGTTTATATGTATGTGGTATTACTGCTTATGATTATTGTCATCTCGGTCACGCGAGATTAATGATCGCATTTGATGTTGTGCAACGCTGGTTACGTATTAATAATTATGATGTAAAATATGTGCGTAATATTACCGATATTGATGATAAAATTATTGATCGTGCTAAAAAAAATAATGAATCAATTAAAATATTAACTTCTCGTTTTATTAAAGCAGCTAAAGAGGATTCTTTATTATTAAATATTCAACCTCCAGATTATCAACCTTGCGCCACTAATTATATACCGCAAATATTAAAAATGATTGAAAAATTAATTTTTAATGGATTAGCTTATCAAAATAATAATGGAAAAATTAATGGAGATGTAAATTATTCTGTTCGTAATTTTTCTAATTATGGAAAGTTATCTGGTAGATTAATTTCTTCTTATTTCAATAAAATTGATAAAAAAAATAATTTTAAACAAGATCCATTAGATTTCGCTCTTTGGAAGATTTCTAAAAATAATGATCCTCATGAAGCTGTATGGAACTCTAGGTGGGGAGCAGGTCGTCCAGGATGGCACATTGAATGTTCTGCTATGTCCTGTGATTTATTAGGATCACATTTTGATATTCATGGTGGAGGACAAGATTTACAATTTCCACATCATGAAAATGAAATTGCTCAATCTGAAGGGGTATATAAACATAAATTTGTTAATTATTGGATGCATAGTGGTTTTGTTAAAATAAATAATAAAAAAATGTCAAAATCATTTGGTAATTTTTGTACAATTCGTGATGTATTAAAAAAATATAATCCAGAAGTGATAAGATTTTTTTTCTTGCGTTCACATTATCGTAGTACAATAAATTATTCAGAAGTTTATTTAAATTATGCTAAACAAAGTTTAATTCGATTATATTTAGCACTAAAAGAGATATCAGAAATAAATTATAAAAAAATAATTGATTTAAATGAGCCTCATGCAAAACGTTTCATAATAGCTATGAATGATGATTTTAATACTCCAGTTGCAATTTCTGTATTATTTGATTTAGCTAATATAATTAATAAAAATAAATCTATAGAGATGGCCAAACAATTACGGGGATTAGGTAATTGGTTAGGTTTATTGGAGTATTCATCAGATGAATTCTTAAAAAATAATATTTCTCTTGAAGAAAATAAAATTGTAAATTATTCTGACAATGATATTAAATTAAAAATATACTCTAGATCAGAGGCTAGAAAAAAAAAAAAATTTTTAGAGGCCGATCAGATACGTCAAGAATTAATAAATAATGGGATTATTTTAGAAGATATGCCTAATGGTAAAACAGAATGGAGAAGAATTTAATTAAAATTTTTGTACTTGGATAATGAAATGAAAAATATATTTTTAAATTTTGAGGAACCAATTATTAAATTAGAAAAAAAAATAGAAAAATTACGTTTTTTAAAATATCATTCTAATATTGATACCTCAAAAGAAATTAATAATTTAGTAAAAAAATGTAAGAGATTAACTGAGGAGATTTATTCCAAATTAACTCCATGGCAAATTTCTCAAATTGCTCGCCATCCTAAAAGACCATATACATTAGATTATATTCGTGAAATATTTACTGATATTCATGAATTACATGGTGATCGTAATTATGGTGATGATTTATCAATTATTGGTGTTCTTGCTCGTATTAATGGAGAATCTTGTATGGTAATTGGTCATCAAAAAGGAAGAAATATTAACGAACGTATAATGCGTAATTTTGGTATGACCAAACCGGAAGGTTATCGTAAGGCAGTAAGATTAATGCATATCGCTGAAAAATTTAATTTACCTATTTTTACTTTTGTTGATACACCTGGCGCGTTTCCAGGAATAGATGCCGAAGAAAGAGGACAATCTGAGGCTATTGGGCGTAGTATTTATGTAATGACAAAATTAAAAGTACCATTAATTACTACAATTATTGGTGAAGGAGGGTCGGGGGGGGCGTTAGCAATTGCTGTTAGTGATATAACTTTAATGTTACAATACGCAATTTATTCTGTTATTTCCCCAGAGGGTTGCGCATCTATTCTTTGGAAAACTTCAAAACGTGCTGTTGATGCAGCTGATGCATTAGGATTGACAGCTGATAGATTAAAATCAATTGGATTAATTAATAAAATCATAAATGAGCCTATGGGAGGAGCACATCGTGATATTAAATTAATGTCTAATATACTTAAAAATACATTATTTGATACATTAAATCAGTTGAAAAATATAAAAATTCAAGACTTATTAAATATACGTTATAATAAATTAATGAATTATGGAAGATTTAAAAAAATTAATTTTGTGTGAAGAAGTGATGTTAAAAAAATTTTTGAATATTTTTGATATATCATTTTTATCAGATAATTCTAAAATTGCTTTAGCTTATAGCGGGGGAATTGATTCATCTGTATTACTTGATCTTGCTTTTACTCTTTTTTGTAATTATAAAATTCAATTTTATGTTTTTCACATTAATCATGGATTAAGTTCATTTTCAGATAAATGGTTAATTCACTGTAAAAAGACATGTGAAATATATAAAAAAATTATATTTCACTCATTTAAAATTGATTTATTTTCATATAAAAAAAATATTGAAGAAAATGCAAGAATAAAAAGATATCATGCATTAAAAGAATTGTGTCAAAAATATAATATAAAATATTTATTAACTGGACATAATCAGGATGATCAAGCGGAAACAGTTTTATTAAAATTATTACGTGGAAGTGGTATTTCTGGAGTATCTGGAATATATGCTATTAATAATAAATTATCTTTATTAAATAATTCTAATATTGTTCTTATACGTCCTTTATTATATTGTTCGCGCCATGAGATTATACATTATGCAAAACTTCATTCTCTTAGTTATTTACAAGATGAATCAAATAATAATATTCGTTATACAAGAAATATATTAAGATTATATGTTATGCCTTTGTTAAAAAAATTATTTCCTGGATTTCAAAAAAGATTTTCACAATTTGCGTATCATGCACAATCTGCGGAAAAATTATTAACTTTATTAGCAGAAAAGGATCTTAAAGTATGTTTGAAAGAAAAATCTCTTGATATTCGAATGATAAAAAAATTTGATTCTGATCGTGTAAAAAATTTATTACGTTATTGGCTTAATAAATATAATAAAAAAAAACCATCTGCAATTTGGTTAAATAAGTTATATAATCAAATTTTAGAAAATAATCATCATAAAAAAATATCTATAATGCACGCACAATATCATATAAAAAGCTATCGTAATCAATTGTTTTGTTTAATAAAAGAAAAGGTGAGTAAAAATATAAATAAAAATGTAAATCAATTATTTATTTGGAATAACGAATCAAAAATAATATTTTCTAATTTTAATGGAATTTTATATTTTTATCCGGTTACTGGTGGTGAAATTGGAATAAATGTACTCTGGTTAAGAAAACAACTTTTATTAATTAAAAGTAAAACAGGAAAAGAACGATTGAAATTAACAAAGAATAGTTACAATAAAAATATTAAAAATTATTATAGAGAAATGAGTATTCCTCCATGGAATCGTTTTAATTTACCAATTATTTATGTTCAAAAGATTAATAATACTATATTTAATTTTGATAATATACTATATGCAGCTGGTATTGGAATAAATTATGTATATCAAACAAATAAAGGTGAGCGTATTCGTTTACATTGGATTGATTTAGATACTTAAATATTATTATTTTTAAATATATATAAATATCCTCTATAATAATATAAAAAATATTTTTTAAATATTAAAAATAAAAATTATGAAATATATTGTGAATTGTATTAAATTAAATTGTAAAGAAGAAGGATTAGATTCTCCTCCATTTCCAGGGGAAATAGGAAAAAAAATATGGAAAAATGTTTCAAGAAAAGCTTGGTCTTCATGGTTAAAGTATCAAACTATATTAATTAATGAAAATCGTTTAAATCTTTCTGAGGCTGGTCATAGAAAATATTTAATTAATCAAATGAAATATTATTTTTTTAATGATAAATGAATTTATATTAAATAAATTTTATTTATTAAAATAATAATTTTTTTACATTATTTCTTAATCCGAGTAAGCAAATATCTGCTTTTCTAATGGCAAATAAACCAACTGTAACTACACCCGGAATTTGATTAATAGTTTTTTCAAGATATATAGGATTAATAATTTTTAATCCCGTTACATCAACAATAAAACAAAAATTATCAGTTATAAATGGTTTTCCATTTTTAAGGCGTAAATTTGGATTTCCTCCTAATTTGATTAATTTACGCGAAATAGATGAGCTTGCCATTGGAATTACCTCAATTGGTAATGGGCATGTATTGCCTAAATATTTTACTAATTTTGATTCTTCTGCTATGCAAATTATTTTTTCAGATACTGAGGCGATAATTTTTTCTCGAGTTAATGCTCCTTTTCCGCCTTTAATCATTATTCCATTTTCATTAATTTCATCTGCACTATCTATATATAGAGGTAAATGATATACTTGATTTAATTCAATTACATTAATACCATTTTTATATAATTTTTTTGCAGTTGCTCTTGATGAAGCAACTGCACCTTTTATGGAGTAACTTATTTTTTTTAGTTCATCAATTAAAAAATTAATAGTTGATCCGCTTCCGATTCCAATATAATCGTTATTGAGAATATAATTAATTGCATAATTCGCAATCATTTTTTTTATTTTTTCTGTTTCCATTTTTATAAGAAATTATATTTTATTTTTTAAAATTTTTATTTTTAATATTTTTTTAATTATAATCCATGCTGGATTTCCGATTGCTGTTGCTTCGGGTAGAACTTATTTTAATAAAAGTATTAAAAAAACTACTTAAAAACTTATGTTTCCGCTTAATATAATAAAAACCATATCTTAATACTGGTGATTTTACGATTTTTATAAGTGATAATTTACCAAGTATTACCCCTTAATAATAAATTGTATAAAATTATAGAATTATTAGTAATTTCAGCTGTTTTTTTAATGACTATGCCAAAATCATAATCAATAAATACTCGTTTTTCAATTTTAGCCCCAGGACGAATTAAGAGATAAATTTAATATATTTTTAAATTAAATATTAATCATTCTTTGGCGACGTGCTTCAAATAAAATTATACCAGAAGCAACTGAAACATTTAAACTTTCTATTAATCCAAACATGGGAATATTAATTAATATATCACAATTTTTTTTTGTTAAGCGACGAAGTCCTTTTTTTTCTGATCCCATAATGATAGCCGAGGAAGTAGAAAAATTAGTATTATATAAACTTTTTTTTGATTTATTACTGGTACCAATTAAATAAATATTACGTTCCTTTAATTTACGTAGGGTATTAGATAAATTAGTAACAGTAAAATATGGTATTGTTTCAATTGCTCCACTGGAAACTTTAGCCACTGTCGCGTTTAAACCAACTGAATTATTTTTAGTAGCAATAATTGCGTGTGATCCAGCTCCATCTGCAACACGTAAACATGCTCCTAAATTATGAGGATCAGTAATTTCATCAAGTATTAATAGCAATAATGGCTCCTTGATAGAGTCTAATAATTTATAAAGATTTCTCTTAAAAGAAAATTCTTTAATTTTAGCGACTACTCCTTGATGATTATGTGTTTTTGCTATGTGAAATAATTTTTTATTATTTATTGAAATTATATGAACATTAGCAGATTTTGCATTTGTAATTATATTTTTCATTCGATTATCATTCCGTGAAATATCAATATATAATGTTTTTATTGAAGATGCGTCTTGAATAATTTTTGAATTTATTGCATGAAAACCAAATATTATTTTTTCTTTTATATACATATTTTTAAAAATATATTTTAATGTTAAAATTAGTCTAGATATTAATTTTAATGTACAATGTTAATAATAAAAATTTTATTTACCCATGTGGCGAAATTGGTAGACGCGCATAGTTCAGGACTATGTTTTTCAAAAAAGATATTGGGGGTTCAATTCCCCCCTTGGGTAAAATAAAATTGATATAAAAAATTAAGTAAATATTATAAAGTATAATTGTTTTAATTTTTAATTTTTAATAAAATTTTTCCTATATGCGCGCTACTTTCTATAAGTAAATGTGCTGCACTAGCTTTAGAAAGAGGAAAAACTTTATAAATTATTGGTTTACATCGTTCTTTTTTTTAAAATTTTCCATATTTTTTTTAATTTCTTTGCAAATTTTTGATTTTTCCGTAATTGTACGGGAACGCAGGGTAGATCTAGTAAATATTAATCTCTTAATCATAATAGGGCATGGCATTAATTTTAGCTATACTATTTTTCATAAAACCAATTTGAATTAAGCGTCCTTCTAATGCTAATAATTTAATATTTTTATCGATATAATTTCCTTCAATTATATCTAAAATAACATTTATATATTTTTTTTATTATTAGTTTTAATTTTTTTTAAAAAATCATTTTTTTTATAATTAATTACCAAATCAATTCCTATTTTTTTATAAAAAATATATTTTTTATAACTACCAATAGTAGTAATTACATGCGCTCCAAATTTTTTTGCTAATTGTAGGGCAGTAATTCCTATCCCACTCGTTCCTCCATGAACAAGTAATGTTTTATTTTTTTTTAAATTTCCACGATTAAAAAGGTTATCCCAAACAGTAAGATAATTTTCTAGAAGCGCTGCAGCCTCCATCATGTTTAAATTTTTTGGAATTGGTAAACAATGTAAAGCCGAACAAGTACAATATGTTGCATAACCACCTCCCGGGGTAAGTGCACATATTTTATAACTAATTTTAAATTCTATTACATCAGAAGATTTATCAATTATTATGCCAGATACTTCTAAACCTAATATTTTTGATGCATTTAATGGCGCAGATATTGTCCGGAACGTTGAAGAATATCAGGTCTATTAACACCTGCAGAATATACTTCAATTAAAACTTCTCCATTTTTTAATGTTGGTATTTTTGATTGAGATAATCGCATGAAATTAGCGCTTTTGCCATTACAGTGTTTTATATAATACATTTTTAAAATTACCAAATATTTATGAAAGAATATTTTTATACATAATTTTTTGAAAAAATAATATCTATATTATAAAAATTAATAATTAAATCATAATAATATTATAAAAATTTTTACAGATAATCTGATTATCATATAAAATTTTTTATGTTTCAAATTTAACTATATAAGGATGGAAATGAAAATATTAGTACCAATTAAAAGAGTGGTTGATTATAATACGAAAGTTCATATAAAACCAGATTATACTAATGTTGATATTAGTAATATTAAAATGTCAATAAATCCATTTGATGAAATAGCAATTGAAGCAGCGATACGTTTACGTGAATCCGGTAAAGCAAAAGAAGTAATTGCGGTATCTTGTGGTAATAAAAAATGTAAAGAAATATTACAAATAGCTATGGCAATGGGTGTTGATCGTTCGATTTTAATTGAAACAGATATAGCATTACAATCTTTATCGGTAGCGAAATTACTTAAAGTTATTGTAAAAAAAGAAAATCCACAATTAATTATTCTTGGAAAACAAGCAATTGATAATGATAATAATCAAACAGGTCAAATGTTAGCAGCATTACTTAATTGGCCACAAGCAACTTTTGTATCTCAAATTTTTCTAAAAAAAAATAATAAAATTATAGTTACTCAAGAAATTGAATATGGCAAGGAAAAAATTTTATTATCTTTACCGGCTATAATAACCACTGACTTAAGAATGAATGAACCTCGTTATGTTACATTAATGAATATTATAAAAGCCAGGAAAAAAAACATTAATATATTTAAAATAGATGAATTAAATGTTAATATCAAAACAGGACTGAAGATTATAAAAGTAAAAGAATCGCATAAAAATAATTTAGGCGTAAAAGTAAAAAATGTTATTGAATTAATTGATAAATTAAAAAATGAAGCTAAAATTATATAATTTTTTAAGGTCTTTTAAATTATGCCGGCACTTGTAATTGCAGAACATGATAATTCTTATCTTAAAATAAGTACATTAAATACTGTTACCGCTGCAACTTTATGTAGCAATGAAATTCATATATTAATTATTGGGTATAATATTGAAAAAGTAATACTTGATGCAAAAAAAGTCAATAATATAAAAAAAATTTTATTAGTTGATTCGTTATGTTTTTCCAATAAGCTACCTGAAAATATAGCAACACAAATATCAGTTATAGCTTCTAATTACAGTCATATATTAGCTCCTGCAACTATATATGGAAAAAATATTTTACCTCGTGTAGCTGCGTTATTAGATGTAATGCAAATTTCTGAAATTACTAAAGTTTGTAACTCAAATACCTTTGAAAGACCAATATATGCCGGAAGTATTATAGCTACTGTTCAATCTACAGATATAATAAAAGTAATTACTGTTCGTACCACTAGTTTTGTTGCCGCAAAAAAAGAAGGAAATAAAGCTATTATTGAGATAATTTCAAAAATTAATTATTTTAGTAATACTGCATCAATTTTTATATCTAGAGAATTAATAAAATCAAAACGCCCAGAATTAACTTCGGCAAAAATTGTTATTGCTGGAGGAAGAGGACTGGGTTCATCTAAAAATTTTAAAATTCTTGAGGAACTTGCTGATAAACTTAATGCTGCTATAGGAGCATCGCGAGCAGCAGTTGATGCTGGTTATATATCAAATAATTTTCAAGTTGGACAAACTGGAAAAATTGTAGCACCACAATTATATATTGCTATAGGTATTTCTGGTGCTATTCAACATTTATCTGGAATGAAAGATTCTAAAATAATAGTTGCTATTAATCAAGATAAAGATGCGCCTATTTTTGATATATCTGATTATGGTTTAGTTGGGGATTTATTTGAAATTATACCAAAATTTATAAAGTATTTAACTTAAAAATTTAAAAAATAAAATATTATTTTTATTCAAATTTCTTAGTAATAGAAAATAATGTATCATTAAAATCTTTTTTTATATAAAATTGTAGAATTTTTAATTCGTATCATGTGCATTTATATTTTTATATCGAATAATTGGTTGTTTTATATAAAAATTGTATTTTCAATAAGAACCATAAATTCGTTCGCAAATCTTTCTGAAGTCTATGGTTGATAACAATTTTTTTTGATAAAATTATACTAAACTACTTTACAAAAGTATTTGATGTTTTTTAATATTATAACAACCATATTCAAATATTTCTTCCTTGAGAATTTGAGTTAATTTTTCTTTAGGGTAACAAATTAAGATCGCTTTAGATATTTTTTACTATAATTTTATTTAATTTATTTTGGTTAAATTTTTAGTAAAAAATACTATATCTATAAAATTTTTTAATTAAAGTAATATCATATTAGGAATTAAAGAATATAAAAAGAATATAATACTTTCATATAATAAATTAAATAATATTTTATTATCGGAGTACTAGGATTCGAACCTAGGACCCTCTGGTCCCAAACCAGATGCGCTACCAGACTGCGCTACACTCCGTCATTTTAATAATATTACTTATTTATATTATATTTGTCAATATTTAAAATATAATTTATTTTTTAAAATAATTAATATAATTGTATTTTATTATTTTTAATTCCTAATATTGCATTTCCTAATCCAGTACCTATAGATATACCAAATTTTTTAAAAAATTTTTCAGAAAAATTATCTGTTTTAGTATAATTAATAATTTTTTTTTCTTTTAAAACGTTATTAGCAACACTGAAAATTGTTCCATAATCATCAACTAAACCAAGTTCAATAGCTCTACTACCAGTCCAAAATATACCAGAAAAAAGATCTGGAACTTTTTTTAATCGATTTCCTCTACCAGTATATACAGAATCTATAAACTGTTTATGAATATCATGTAATATTTTTTCAATATATTTTTTTTGTTTAAAGTCAAGCGGACTAAATGGATCTAATATACCCTTATTTTTACCAGATATTAATAATCTTCTTTCAATTCCTAATTTATTCATTAATCCCGTAAAACCAAAATTATCCATTAATACTCCAATTGACCCAACAATACTAGATTTATTAACATAAATTTTATTTGCCGCAGAAGCAATATAATAACTTCCAGATGTACAAATTTCTTCTACTACTGCATATAATGGTTTATTCGGATATATTTTTTTTAAACGCATTATTTCATCATAAATAAGACTAGCTTGTACTGGAGTTCCTCCTGGGCTATTTATACGCAATATAATTCCCACAGAATTATTGGAAGAAAAAGCTTTATTTAATGCCGGTATTATTCTTTCAGCAGAACTATATGTATCTGGTTGAATTATATTTTTAATATCTATTAAGGCAGTATGTTTAATTTTTACTTTATTATTAGAGCAATAAAGTATATTAAAAATAATATATATTATTAGCATAAAAGAAGATATTTTAAAAAAAATTCCCCAACGATGTTTTGATTGTTGTTGACGAATATTAAGCATTGCTATTTTTTTTAATGTATCTTTTTCCCAATTATTTTTATTTATTTGAGATAAATTTGATTTTATTTTTAATTTTTTTTCGTTATCCATTTTTTGATTTATATTTATTTTGTTTATAAAAATAAAAAATTTTATTTTTTTATTAAATTTTTTAAAAATTTTTTACATTCTAATGGTAATGATGATTTTAATTTTATGATTTTTCTATCTTCTGGGTGAAAAAAGGTAATTTGAGAAGCATGAAGAAACATTCTATTAAAATAATGTGTTGATTTTTTTAAGTTTTTATTTAAAAAAAAATTACCATATTTATTATCTCCAACAACAGAAAAACCAATTTTTGATAAGTGAACTCGTATTTGATGAGTACGTCCAGTTTTTAATTCTGCTTCTAATAGTGTGTATTTTTTTCCATAATGACACTTTAAAGAAAAAATTGTATGAGATGCTTTTCCTCCATGTTCTGTGACTGTTACTCGTCTATTTCCATCTTTAGAAATATATTTATAAAGTGAATATTTAATATGTTGACGCTTATTAATCCAATTTCCATTTACTAATACTAAATAGCGTTTATCAATATAACCGGATCGTATTTGTTCATGAAGATTAATTAAAGCAGTTCTTTTTTTAGCTAATAATAATATACCAGAAGTATCACGATCTAAGCGATGTACTAATTCTAAAAATTTAGATTTTGGTCTTAATATTCTTAATTGCTCTATAACACCCCAACTAATACCAGATCCTCCGTGAACAGCAATACCAGAAGGTTTTTCAATTATAAGTAAATAATTATCTTCTAATAATATTTTAAATTTTATATTAACAATTTTATTTACTATTTTTTTTTCAATTTTTATTGGACGTGATATTTCTATAATATCATTTTTTTTTAAACGATAAGTTTGATTAATACGGTTTTTATTGATATACACCTCACCAGATCGTAAAATTTTATAAATATGACTTCTAGGAACTTTACGACAAACACGTAATAAAAAATTATCAATTCTTTGCCCGGCATTTTCTTCAAGAGTAGTAAATTTTTGTATTGATATTGATGATTTAATATTATTATTTAATTTAAGAATATTCATTTATATTTTAAAATTTTTAATATATCATTAAATTTAATTTTAATATATTATAAATTAAAATTTATTCTTAATATTTAAGTTGAATTTTATTAAGATAGTTTATTTATAATAGTTTTTATTAAATTAAATTTAATATTATAAATATAAAGTTTTTGATAACTTGTGAATAGGTAAATTATATTAATTTTTAATATATTTCATACTATATTCTTTTTCAGTTTTTTGATATTTAATATTTTTTTTAAAAATATTTTTTTAATACATAAATTATCTGTATTATTAGTATATTTTTTATTTTAATGACTTTTATTAGTTTTTCCAACAAAATTATTTCATAAGAGTTTCGTGTTAATTGATTTTCGGATATATC
The DNA here is from genome assembly GCF_016593155.1 of Candidatus Profftella armatura (Diaphorina cf. continua). GTDB lineage: Bacteria > Pseudomonadota > Gammaproteobacteria > Burkholderiales > Burkholderiaceae > Profftella > Profftella armatura_A. The sequence continues at coordinate 369,214 of NZ_AP023215.1, forward strand.
AATATTGATATTTTAGTAATATAAATTTTAATGTAGAAATGTTTATGTATTTATTTAATTCATTGATTCATATAGATGTTAATGAAAATTTAATATTAGGATTAATGGAATCATGGAAGATAATGAATATAACTATATGCGAATTTAAATTAAGACATAATATAAAATTTCATGATGGTTCCTTTCTTATTATTATGGAAGATATTATATCTTCATTAGATAAATAAAGTTAGATTAATTGAGAGTACAAGATCATTCGTAAGTTATAATAAAAATTATATTTAAAAAAATAATTAATCTTTATACTTTTATTTAGAAACAAAAAACCTAATATTTTATTAGCGTAGAATATTAGTAAAATTTTTATTGTTTCTAAAAAAACCGCATCAAAAAAATTTTTATATTAATGATGAATATATTATTAGCAAACTACAGATCAATTTTTTAGTAATATTGGTATTTTTACTAAAATAGAAACATTATTTTCTTTTTCAGTATATTTTAGTAAAATTTTAAAATGTGTATTTTATATATTATTATTGTGATATGAAAAATCAATTTGTATATTTTGATTTACGTATATTATTAGAAAAATTAAATGAAAATAATAATTGAGGTTATTGAATTTTGAGAGATATAATAATAAAATTTTAATAAATTAATACACAATTTTTTAATTTTGATTAATAAAAAAAATAAAAAAATATTTATTCAAAAAGCTATATTTACAACTCTAAAATTTATACAATACCATTGTATTATCAATATGCGATTAGGTATTTTGTAATGGTATAAATTATATACCAAAAATTGATGAGCTTATTTTAGTTTAGAAAATTTATCTAGATAAAAATTATAGTAAAAATTATAGTTATTTTAGATATGTTTAATATTATTATATAATTAGTGCGGCTGGCAGGAATCGAACCTACGACCTCTTGGTTCGTAGCCAAGTACTCTATCCAACTGAGCTACAGCCGCATGATTATCTTTAACTTTCTTATTTTAGCATATTAAAAATAAATTAAAAATTATTTAATTTACTTAATAAAAATTAAAAGTAAATATTTTATTTTTTATAAAATAAACTAAAAATTATTTATTCATATAACTTTTATTATTAAAATGACAATTAAATCAGATAATTGGATTCACAATATGGCTAAATATCATGGTATGATAGAGCCTTTTGTTCCTCATCAAGTCAGAGAAGTTAATTCTCGTAAAATTGTTTCCTACGGAATTTCTTCATATGGGTACGATATTCGTTGCGCAAATGAATTTAAAATTTTTACAAATATTAATTCAACAATTATTGATCCAAAAAATTTTGATAATAAATTATTTGTTGATTTTATTGGTGATGTATGTATTATTCCTCCAAATTCTTTTGTTTTAGCTCGTACTATAGAATACTTTCGTATTCCACGTAAAATATTGACTATGTGTATTGGAAAATCAACATATGCTCGTTGTGGAATTATTGTAAATGTAACACCATTTGAACCAGAGTGGGAGGGTTATGTAACATTAGAGTTTTCTAATACAACGCCTTTGCCTGCTAAAATTTATTCTGAAGAAGGTTGTGCGCAAGTATTATTTTTTGAAAGCGACGAAACATGTAAGGTTTCTTATAAAGATAGAGATGGTAAGTATCAAGGTCAAACCGGAATAAATTTACCAAAAATTTAATTTTAAAATATTTTAAAAATTTATTTAAATTATATTTTTATAAATATTATTAATAATTAAATTTAATTTAATACATGAGGCATTTTCTACTAAAATATGAATATATTTTTTAAATAAATAAAATTTATATATATATTTAGTAGAAATGCCATAAATTTTTACGAAATTAAATTTAATTAATATGAAATTTTTATTATTAAATTTATCGCTTAGAAAATTGTCTTGCTCGACGAGCTTTTCTTAATCCAACTTTTTTTCTTTCTACTTCACGGGAATCTCTAATAACAAAACCGGCTTTTGATAAAGATGATTTTAAATTTAAATCATAATTAACTAATGCGCGTGTAATACCATGTCTTACTGCTCCAGCTTGTCCGGATTCCCCTCCTCCACGAACATTTATTTTAATATCAAAAGTTTTTGTGTGTTTTGTTAATTCTAATGGTTGAAAAATTACCATTAAACCAGTTTTTCTTGAAAAATATTTATCCGCTGGTTTTCTATTTATAGTAATTTTACCGGATCCAATTTTCATAAAAACACGAGATACAGCGCTTTTACGACGACCTGTTCCATATTTATAATAAACACTACTGCTAATTATATTCATTTTTTAAAAATTCAATAATTGAGGTTTTTGAGCGGAGTGAGGATGATTAGAATCCCCATATATTTTAAGTTTTTTAAACATGGAATAACCCAAAGGACCCTTTGGTAACATACCTTTAACTGCTTTTTGAAGTACACGACCAGGAAAATGTTCTTGCATTTTTAAAAAATTAATTTTACGAATCCCTCCAGGGTACCCTGTATGGCGATAATATATTTTTTTAATTTCTTTTTTTCCTGTTACGCGTAATTTACTTGTATTTATAACTATTATAAAATCACCTGTATCGATATGAGGTGTATATTCTGTTTTATGTTTTCCTCTTAAACGAACCGCTATTTCAGTAGCAATGCGTCCTAAAATTTTATTTTTAGCATCTATTAAAAACCAAATTCTATTAATTTTATGATTTTTTGCGGAGAAAGTTTTTTGCATTATTTTATAATAAAAGTATAAATTTTTTTATTTTTAAAAAATTTTATATTAATAATTTTTATATTAAAGTACATTAATATTATAAAAGATTTTTGTGGAAATATAATATAAAATAATTAATTTAATCGTAAAAAAATTTTTATGGAATATATAATATGTTGGATGAGTATATTTTATGTCTTTTTTGGAAGAAACAAATTTTGGTCATCTCATGATAATGTATGGTGTTTCAGAAGGGGGAAAACTTAGTATCAAGACCAATAGAAATGATATTGTTGGTAATGGAGTATCAAAATATCTAAAGGTATTTATAAAAATTCATTTTCATTTTATTATTATTGAATTTAAATTAAAGTCTAATTTATTAGAAAATGCTATTAAATTATTATTTGAAAAATATTGTTCAGAATCTTTTATGTTAAAAAACCGAAAAATTAACATATATTTTTGAAATTATTGATAATTTATTATAAAGTTACTATAAAGTAAATTTATATTTTAAATAACTATTCTATAATTTAGAATAGTTATTAATTTAAATTAAACAAAATATTATAATTATATTTAGAAAACTCGTGAATAAAAAAATAAAAACTTCTTCTGTTTCATTAATTAATAAAAATTTTCTCAAAAATATTATTGAAAAAGATATTACTAAAAAGACTTTTAATAATAGATATGATAAATATGGAAATAAATTACCAAAAGTAATAACGCGTTTTTCACCAGAGCCAAATGGTTATCTTCATATTGGGCATGCTAAATCAATTTTTATTAATTTTGAGCTTGCTTATAACTATAATGGTTTATGTAATTTACGATTTGATGATACTAATCCATTAAAAGAGAATCAAGAATATGTTAATTCTATTATTAAAACAATTAAATGGTTAGATTTTAATTGGGATAAGGTAAAAAAACGAATTTATTATGCTAGTGATTATTTTGATATATTATATCAAATAGCTGAATATTTAATTATTTCTGGAAATGCTTATGTAGACAGTCAGAGCACTGAAGAAATATGTATTAATCGCGGAAGTTTATATGATCCGGGTCGTAATTCACCATTTTATAATCGATTACCCTCTGAGTCATTAAATTTATTTAGAAGAATGAGATCTGGGGAATTTAAAGATGGTACGCATGTTTTAAGGGTAAAAATAAATATGAAATCAAAAAATATTAATATGCGTGATCCTATTATTTATCGTATCCGACATGTAAATCATTATAGAACTAATAATACTTGGTGTATTTATCCAATGTATGATTATGCACATCCAATTTCAGATGCAATTGAAAATATCACTCACTCAATTTGTACATTAGAATTTCAAGATCATCGACCTTTTTATGAATGGATATTAAATAAACTTGATAAAACTAATTTTATTACAAGACCTTTTCCAAAACAATATGAATTTTCGAGATTAAATTTAACTTATACAATTACTAGTAAACGTAAGTTATTAAAATTATTAGAAAAAAAAATTGTTGATGGATGGGATGACCCTAGAATGCCAACTTTAATTGGTATGCGTCGTAGAGGTTATACCCCTGAATCAATTAAATTATTTTGTAAACGTATTGGCGTTTCTAAATCTGATAGTTGGATTAATATAGAAATATTAGAACAAGCATTGCGTGATGACTTGGATATTAAGACTCCAAGAATTATGGCGGTATTAAATCCAATTAAATTAATTATTAGTAATTTTTTAGATAATCAGGAAATTGAGTGCGTTGCCTCGGTATTTTCATATAAACATACTCAATATAAAAAAAAATTAAGATACTTTCCAATCTCAAAGATTTTATGGATTGAAAGAGATGATTTCATGGAAATCCCAACTAAAGAATATTTTCGCTTATACCCACCTATCGGAAATAATTCTGGAAATCGTGTGCGACTACGTTATGGTTATGTAATTGAATGTACTGGATTTAAAAAAAATAAAAATAATGAAGTTATAGAAGTATATTGTAAATATTTTCCAGATAGTAAAAGTGGAACTAAATTTTCATCAAATTATAAAGTTAAAGGAAATATTCATTGGATTAGTAAAGATCATGCATTATCTATTGAGGTGCGTTTATATAATAGACTTTTTATAAACCCTTATCCAAATATAGTAAATGATAAAGATTTTAAATTATTAATTAATCCGAATTCAAAAAAAGTAGTTTCTGCTTATTTAGAGCCAAATATAAAATTTATTTTTCCTAAAAATTATGCTCAATTTGAACGTCATGGATATTTTATATTGGATGATATTGATTCAACTGATAATAAATTAATTTTTAATCAATCAGTTTCTTTAAAAAATTATTGGAAAAAATAATGTAGGGTTTTGTAAATTGGTTGCGGGAGTAGGATTTGAACCTACGACCTTCGGGTTATGAGCCCGACGAGCTACCAAACTGCTCCATCCCGCTTAAGTTAGGATTATTTTAACTTATGTATATAAAATATGCAAATTTTATATTTTTAAAAATTTTACAAAATTTTTAATTTTTAAATTTTGTAAAAAATTAAATTACTATGTAATTTAATTTAGAAAATATAATTTAAATATTTTTTTAAATATAATATAATTATATATCGAAAATTATATTATATTACTACGTCTGTAATTATTTTTATAATTATTATTAATTATTTTTGTAATTATTATATTTATTATATTTTAATTGATATTTAAAATAAAAAACCTTAAAATGAAAAATAATTTATTTCTTATAACCTTATAGTTTAAATATTCTTGTGTCATTTTTACATGCTGATAATATAGAAAATTTATTACCCCAAACACAATGCACTAAATGTGGATATCCAGGGTGTAGACAATATGCGGAAGCAATTGCTAATGGAAGCGCAAATTATAATCAATGCCCACCCGGGGGGCGTCAAGGAATTATTAAATTAGCTAAATACTTAAATAAACCAATAATTCCATTGAATCCTATAAATGGAAATGAGAAATCACGCTTCTGTGCTGTTATTCAAGAAAAAAAATGTATTGGATGTACATTATGTATTCAGTCTTGTCCTGTAGACGCCATTATTGGGGCAGCTAAACATATGCATACTATTTTTTCTAAATTATGTACTGGTTGTGATCTTTGTATTAAAAAATGTCCGGTTAATTGTATTTTTATGATTGAAGTTACCCCGGGTCGCACAGGGTGGGATGCTTGGTCTCAAAAACAAGCTGATAATGCGCGTAAAAGATATTATTTTCGTAAAAAGCGTATATTTCGTGAAAAAAAAGAAAATTATGAAAAATTAAAAAAAGTAACTATACAATTTAAAAAAAATAACAGAGAAGATCAAAAATATTTAATTGAAAGTGCTATGAAAAGAATAGAGGCATTAAAAAATAAAAAAAATTAAAAAAATAATTTTGTAATTATGAATCAAAAAAAACGTATCATGATTTTTAATTGATTAAGAGCTAATAATCCAAATCCAATTACAGAACTTAAATATATATTGTACTGAAATATAATAATGAAATACTTTTCACAAAAAAAGAATTAGAATTTTTACCTGGAGTCGGACTTAAAACCGTTAATGTAATTTTAAATATTATATTCAATAAATTAACTATAACGGTTGATATACGCATATTAATTATTTAATACAAGATTTAGTAAGTATAAATTTAAAAATATAAGTGAGTTAAATAAAAAAATTGTACGAATTAAAAATATTTTTTAACTAAGATATAAATGAGTATATTATTTGAATACTATTATAGAAATTCATGCTGAAAATTTACCAATATTTTGTCCACATAAAGATATGATTCTCTGGTCGTCTCATCCTAAAGTATTTCTTTTTATAGATAAAAATGGATATGCGCAATGTCCATATTGTAATACTAAATATAAATTAGATTTTAATAAATATTAAAAGGAATTAATTAATATGGCTGTTCAAAAAAGTAAAAAAACTCCCTCAAAAAGAGGTATGCGTCGTTCTCATAGTTTTTTATTTGAACCTTCTATTTCAATAGATATTACAACTGGTGAAAAACATTTATATCATCATATTAGCCCTAATGGGTTTTATAGGGGAAAAAAAATTTTAAAAAATAAAAACTGTAAATCATGATACTTTTTATATAATGAAATAAAAGTATTTATAAAAAGTACCAAATTAAAATATAAAAAATAATTTTTAAAATAAATTAATTATTTCTGCATGAATGACGATTATAATAACTAAAACTATTTTTTCTAGAGGAAGATATATTTGTTTTTTTATTAAAAATTTGTTTAGAAAATCGTTTAGTAGTATTTCTTTTATTAGTATTATGTGTTTTCAAATTATTATTAAAACGATAACGAGAATAATAAGTTTTAATTGTTTTTTTTGGTTCAAATCCATTAATTATTTCAATTGGAATTTGTTGTTTTGTAAATCGTTCAATTTTTTTAATATTCATACTTTCCGTATGATTTACTAATGATACAGCAAATCCATTACGTCCTGCGCGACCAGTTCGACCAATACGATGAACATAATCTTCTGGAAATTTTGGTAAATCATAATTAAATACATGTGTTATTGCGGGAACGTCAATTCCTCTAGCTGCAACATCAGTGGCAACTAAAATTTTAATTTTTCCTCTGCGAAGGTTTTCTAGGGTACGATTGCGTGCTCCTTGATGTAAATTCCCATGTAATGGCGCAGCTAAAAAGCCAGAAATATTAAGACGATCCGCAATAATATCAGCATCACGTTTAGTAGCAGTAAAAATAACAGCTTGACCAATTTTTTTATCGCGCAATAAATAATCTAGTAAACGATTTTTATGTAAAACATCATCAACAAATAAAATGCTTTGTGTAATGTTTTTTTGTTTTTTTTCAACGCTATTTACTTTTAAAATTAATGGATTTTTAGTAATATTTTTCGCCATATTACCAACAATACCATCAAGTGTAGCTGAAAATAACATAGTTTGTCGTGTTATTGGGGTAGCATCAACAATTTTTTCAATATCATTAATAAATCCCATATCAAGCATACGATCCGCTTCATCTAAAACTAAAATTTGAAGATGAGAAAAATTTATTTTTCCAGAATTCATATGATCTATTAAACGACCGGGTGTTGCTAATAAAATTTCAGGATTTTTAGATAGTAATTGCATTTGTTTCGGGTACGGCATTCCACCTAGAATTGAAATCGCTTTAATTTTTTTCATATATAAACCATATCGTTCAGTAGCTGCAGTTACTTGTAATGCAAGCTCTCGAGTTGGTGTTAATACTAACATCCTTGGTTGAGCGGGTTTAAATCGTAATCGTTTGTTGTGAATATAGGTAATTTTATTATTATTTTGATTTAAATTTCTTTTAATAACAGGAATTTTATTTTTAGAAGATGCAAATTTATGTAATGCCGGCAATATAAATGCTGCAGTTTTTCCGGAACCCGTTTGTGATGACACTATTAAATCTCTACCAGAAATGGCTGCAGGAATTGTTTGTTCTTGTACTCCCGTGGGTTTAGTATAACCAACTTTAATAAGCGCTTTAAGAACTAACTCGTGTAAACCAATGGATTTAAAATTCATATATTTCTTTCTTTTCAAAATCATTATTTCTTTTATTTTATTATATTTATTATTACTTTAAATTATTTTTCATTATATTTTATAAAATATATTTTTGAGTTTTTAGGTATTTTTAAATTATTTGTAATTAAATATAATGAATTATATTTCTATGATAAAATTAATCTGTGTATATATAAATTTTATTAAAGAATATTTTTTGTAATTTTAATATATTATAATTAAATATTATAAGCAAAGGAAGTGATATTTATTTTAATAGGTAGTGTAATTTTTAGCAATATATTAAATATTTAATTAAGGAATTAATTATAAATGAACGAAAATATAAAAAATAATATTTTTATTACTCTTACTGAGGGTGCTATAAAAAAAGTTAGTCAATTGATTAAAAAAAAAGGTAATTTAAATTTAAAGTTACGAGTGTTTATTCAAGGGGGCGGTTGTTCTGGTTTTCAATATGGATTTGTGTTTGATGAATACACAAATAAAGATGATACGATTTTTGAAAAAAATGGAATTCAATTATTAATTGATTCAGTAAGTTATCAATATTTAATAGGATCTGAAATAGATTATAAAGATGATTTAGATGGATCTAAGTTTATAATTAAAAATCCAAATGCAATAACTACCTGTGGTTGTGGATCATCTTTTTCTACGTATAAATAGTAATTAATTTTAGCGAAAAATTAGAAAATATTATTTTTTGTAATCATATTTTAATAAAATGTTTTCTGTAATATTTTAATTCTTCAACTGATTCAATTATATCGGTTAATGCTGTATGAGCTTGTTTTTTTTTAAAACCAGATACTAATTCTGGTTTCCATCTCATGCATAATTCTTTTAATGTGGATATATCTAAATTACGATAATGAAAAAAAGATTCTAATTTTGGCATATTATAAGCCATAAAACGACGATCTTGACAAATAGTGTTTCCTGACATTGGTGATTTACCATATGGTACATATTTTTTAAGAAAATTAATTAATTCAAATTCTGCCTCTGGTTCTGTAATAGTTGATTTTTTTACTCGTTCAATTAATCCAGAACGTTTATGTATACCTTTATTCCAGTTATCCATGTTATTCATAATAGATTCAGATTGATGAATTACATAAACTGGAGCTTGAGCTAATATATTAAGCTGAGAATCAGTTACTAAAACAGCAATTTCTATTATACGATCCTTATTTGGATGTAATCCAGTCATTTCCATATCAACCCATATTAAATTAAGCGAATTATATTGAAAATTGTTCATTATTGTAAATACTAATTAATTATAAATAATTAATTAGTTCCTCCTACGGTCATAGAATCAATTTTTAAAGTAGGTTGACCAACTCCAACTGGAACTATTTGCCCATATTTTCCGCATACACCAATTCCAGGATCTAATTTCATATCATTACCAATCATCGAAACTTTTTTTAAAATATTTGGTCCATTACCAATTAATGTTGCCCCTTTAATTGGATAAGTTATCTTACCATTTTTAATTATATAAGCTTCACTAGCAGAAAATACAAATTTTCCATTTGTAATATCTACTTGTCCTCCACTAAAATTAGTGGCATATAAACCATTTTCAACAGATGTAATAATTTCTTCTGGATGAAATTTTCCATTTAACATGTATGTATTAGTCATTCTTGGTATTGGCATGTGAGCAAAAGATTCTCTTCTTGCGTTACCAGTAATAGACATATTCATAAGACGTGCATTCATAATATCTTGCATATATCCTTTTAAGATACCGTTTTCAATAAGAGTAGTACATTGAGTGGGAGTTCCTTCATCATCTATATTAATAGAGCCGCGTCTATTTGCTATAGTACCATCATCAACTACAGTAATTTCTTTAGATGCTATACACTTACCAATACAATTAGAAAAAGTACTAGATCCCTTTCTATTAAAATCTCCTTCTAACCCATGTCCAATGGCTTCATGTAATAAAATTCCGGGCCACCCGGGACCTAATACTACTTTCATTATACCAGCTGGAGCTGGTTTAGCCTCTAAATTAATTAAAGCTGAATTCACTGAATTAGATACGCATTTTTCCAAAATTATATCAGTAAAATAATTATAATTATAGCGCCCTCCGCAACCACTATTACCTATTTCTTTTCTACCATTTTGCTCTACAATAATTGTAACGAATAATTGTACTAAAGGACGTATATCAGCTACAATCAAACCATCATTTCGTGTTATTAATATAACATCATATTCTCCGGATAAATTAGCTATTACTTTTATTACACGAGGATCTTTTAAGCGCGCTATTCTTTCAACATCTTCTAATAATTTAATTTTTTCTCGTATATTTATTGATGATATTGGATTAATAGATTCATATAAGGAATGAGTTTTTATTTTTTTAATATTATTAATAATTTTTATTTTTCCATTACCTTGATTTGCAATAGCTCTAGTTGATTTAACGGCATTAATTAATGTATTTTTAGAAATTTCATCAGAATAAGAAAAAGCAATTTTATCACCAGAAACAGCGCGTATACCAACTCCTTGATTAATGGAAAAATTTCCGGTTTTAACAATTCCTTCTTCTAAAATCCAGTTTTCATTTTTTGTGAATTGAAAATAAAAATCAGCATAATCAACTTTATTTTTAAACATATTTCCTAACATTTTTAGTAATATTTTTTCATCTAAATCAAATGGTTCTAATAAAATATTACGAGCAATATGAAGAGGATTTATATTTTTTTCTATTATATTAATCATAATTATTAAATTTTCCTGTATTAAAAATAATATTATATTAACTTAAAATATATATTTTATATTCATTTTTTTAAATTTTAATTTTAACATTAATTATATTATAGTATTCCTATATTATGAATTTAGTGTATGGAAAATTAAAATACAATTTTTAACTCGATTAATTATCATAGAAGGAATAGGATGCTTATTATATAGAAGGAATAGGATGCTTATTATCTAATCTATGCGGACTAAGATATAGTATTTAAGATATAGTATTATTAATATTATTATTTTTTGGGAAAGTATAGATATTTCTTGATTTTTTTTTGCGAGTTGAATATATTTATTATCATGAAACCAATGTATTATTTTTTAAGAATTATACGTATTTTGTTAACTTTTTCTTTTTTCCTCTGTTCTTTGTATTAAAAATGTATCTTAACGGGTATTAATAATCTTAATTAATAAATAAGATGAATTAGAATACTAGACGTATAATTTAAAATACTAATATCTATAAAAACTAAGCGTTTTAATTTTAAATATTTATTGCTTTTTCTTTAAAGGAAACATAAAAAACATCCTAGTTTTTTTTAGAATTTCATAAGTAGTTATTTGTTCAAAGTTTTTTTATTCCATGAATAAAAATTGGTATTTTTTCTCTATTTAATAATAAAGATAATAGTGATATTATATTAATAAAATGTCATAAGTTATTATAATTAGAAATAATAATTGGGCATATTTATAAAAGGAATTTCTAAAGGAATAAATAAAGATTTAATTATCTTGAAAAAAACCACCAATTTCCTTAATTGATTCTCCTTTAATTTTCATTTTTAATAAAAGGCAGCTAGTTCTATATCAGATAATTAACCTTTTAAAACAATACTATATAACAATTCAAAATTTTTAAATGATAAATATAAGAATTTTTTTAATAAAATTAGTTAATAATATAGATTTATTTTGAGTATTATAAATAATTTTTTATCCTTTTAAATGATTGGATTAAAATAGTAAAAATATTAATTATTATTGTAATTAAAACATTATTATTGTAATTAAAAATATTCAACTGTTGCGTTATATAATCCTATATTAATAAGATCTAATTTTAAATCATCAACTGGTTGTACCTTCCAATTTAATGGCCATTTTATTTCATATTTTATACTTTTATTTACACAATAATATAACACAAAAGGTAAACCATTTTTACATTTAAAGTTTAATAAAATTTTTTTTAAAATGACGATATCAAATGTTTTTTTAAACATAACAGAAAATTGTTTTCCATATATAATTCGCGCCAAATTAATATCAAAAATTTTTTCAGCATTAATTCGTATATTTTTTGAAAAATGATCCTTTAATACTTTACCCGATATTATTAATAATTCATTCTCCTTTAGAATAATTTTATTTTTTTCATATAATTGATTATTAATTATTGCTTCAACAGAATTACTATTATCATCTATAGTAATAATTAATATTTTTCCCCGATAAGTATTTTTTAATTTAAGTTCAGTAATAATACCTGATACCGTAATACATGAATATGTAGGCTTTAATTCTGATAAATAAATAGGTATAAATTGGCGAATTTCAGTTTCATAAATACAAAACATATGCTCAGATAAACAAAAACCTAAAACTTTTTTTTCTTCTATAAGTTCTTGTTTTCTACTCCAAGAAGGTATTTTTATATAATTTAAATACTCTTTTAGATTATGATTGTCATCATTATTAAATAAACTTAATTGATTTATAAATTTTTTAGTTTTTTCAGCATTTTTTAATGCTACATTAATGGATGCTACAAGTATATATCGTTTTTCATTAAAGCAATCAAATGCACCTGAATGTATAAGGGAATTAATAATACGACGATTTATATAGCGTTTATCAATTCTTTTAGTAAAATCAAATAAATTAGTAAATAAGCCAAATTTTCTTTCAGCAACAATGGCTTCAATTGTGCTTTTTCCGGTTCCTTTAATTGCGCCTAAACCATAACGTATATTTTTATTTTTTCCATTTGATTCAATTATTGGAAAAAAATAATATTTTGATAAATTAATATTAGGAGGCAAAATATTTAAACCGCAAATTTTAATTGCATCTTTTACAAGAATTTTAATTTTATTTGTATCATCCATTGAAAGAGATAAATTTGCAGCCATAAAATAAGAAGAATAATGTGTTTTTAGATATGCCGTATAATATGATAATAAAGCATAAGCAGTAGCATGAGATTTATTAAAACCATATCCAGCAAATTTTTCTATTTCATTAAAAATTTCATTAGCTTTATATTCACTTAATCCATGTTTTATAGCGCCATTTTTAAAAAATTTACGATGTTCTATCATTTCTAATGTTTTCTTTTTTCCTATTGCTCTTCTTAATAAATCCGCCTGCCCTAATGAATAACCTCCAAGTATTTGAGCAATTTGCATTACTTGTTCTTGATATACCATTATACCATAAGTTTCAGATAAAACATGTTTAGTACGAGGATCTGGGTAGTTAAAATATTCACCATGTTTTCTTTTACAAAAATCTTTTATTAAATCCATTGGACCTGGTCTATATAAAGAAATTAAAGCAATAATTTCTTCAAAATGATCTGGTTTCGCTTCTTTTAACATATTTTTCATACCCTGACTTTCAAGTTGAAAAACAGCAACAGTATTTGCTTTTTTTAAAAGATTATATGTATTTTTATCATTTAATGGTAATTTATTTAAACTAAAATCAGTCATTTTTGGATTTATTTTTTTTATAAAATAAATAGTTTTATCAAGAATAGATAAAGTAGTTAAACCTAAAAAATCAAATTTAATAAGCCCTATTTCTTCAATATCATCTTTATCATATTGAGAAATTATCCCAGTCATTCCTTCTTGTTTATATAAAGGACAAAAATTAATTAATTTACTTGGCGCAATTAAAACTCCTCCTGCATGCATGCCTACATTTCTAATAATACCTTCTACTTGTTGTGCTAATTCAATTAATTGTTTAACTTCTTCTTCATTTTTGATTCGTTCTGCTAGCTGGGGTTCTTCTTTTATAGCATTAGATAAAGTCATTAATTTTCCTGGTTTAAATGGAATTAATTTTGAAATACTATCGCAAAAACTATATCTAAAATCAAGAACACGACCAACATCACGTATCGCTCCTTTTGCGGCCATTGTACCAAAAGTTACAATTTGAGAAACTGAATCTTTACCGTATCGGTTTTTAACATATTGTATTACACGATCACGGCCTTCTTGACAAAAATCAATATCAAAATCTGGCATAGATATTCGATCTGGGTTTAAAAATCGCTCAAAGAGTAAATTATAAGAAAGTGGATCTATATCAGTAATTGATAAAGAATAAGCAACTAAAGAACTAGCGCCTGATCCCCGACCCGGTCCAACTGGAATAAAATTATTTTTTGCCCATTCAATAAAATCCGAAACAATTAAAAAATATCCAGAAAAACCCATTTTAATAATAGTTTTAATTTCAAATTGAAGACGCTTGTTGTAACGTAATTTTTCACGTTCATATATTTCAGGATTTTTATATAAATTTAATAAACGTTTTTTTAAACCATGTTTAGATTTGGAAATTAAAAAATCATTAATATTTATATTTTTTGGTGTTGGAAATTTAGGTAATTTTAGTTTACCAAATTGTAGTTTTAAATTACAACGTTTAGCAATTTCTATAGTATTTTGTATTGCATTAGGAATATCAGAAAATAACTTAATCATTTCAGATTGAGTTTTAAAGTTTTGTTCTTTAGTAAATTTTTTTATACGTTTAGTATTGGATAAAATTTCTCCTTCTGCGATACATGTACGAATTTCATGAGCTAAAAATTCTTTTTTTTTTAAAAATTGAATTGGATGTGTAGCAACTATAGGTAAATTAATTATAGATGCAATATTAATTAATTGTTGAATTTGAAAATTCATATTAGGTTGTTTAATTCTTTGAATTTCAATATAAAAATTATCTGGAAAAATTTTAGACCAACGACGTGCAAAATTTTCTGCAATATCATTTCTACCATTTTGAATAGCAATTCCAATATCTCCAAAATGAGCCCCAGATAAAGCTATTAAGCCGTTTTTATATTTATTTTTTTCTAACCATTCTATACGAATTTCAGCGCGACCATAATTTATATTTTCTATATATGCTTTTGATAATAATTCACATAATTGTAAATAACCATTATTATTTTTAACAAGTAATAATAAACGACTAGGTTTTTTATTTTCAATTTCGTTAGTAATCCAAACATCACAACCAATTATTGGCTTAATACCCTTATTATAAGCTGCTTTATAAAATTTTATCACACCGAATAAATTAGATAAATCAGTAATTGCTAAAGCTGGTTGATAATCATTTGCGGCGGCTTCTATTGCATCATTAATTCTTACTAATCCATCAATAATTGAGTATTCAGAATGAAGACGAAGATGAATAAATTGAGGAATCATTTTATATTTTATATTAAATTTGTAAGTTATTTTATGTATAATTTAAATTAAGAATTTATTAACTATAATAGTTATTAAATTAATTTAATTTTAAAAAAATATTTTTTTTCTTATATAGTTAAAATAATAATAAATTTTATTTATTAATTAATTGTAATATTTTTTAAAAAATGTAATTATAATTAAATTTTTTTAATTAACAATATTATTAAGCAATTTAGTATAAATTATTAATTTGATGATAGTTTATTTTTAAAAATTATAGCCTTAAATAAATTATTATTATTTAAACAAATTATTACTAAATAGATAATTTTATATTTATAATTAGATTTATAAATAGATATAATTAAAATTAAAAGTGAAATTATATAAAACTTAATCTAAAATATTTTATTTCTTTAGTTTAATAATTTAAATATTTTTAAAAAATTTTAACGAAATTATTTTAACATAAATTTTAAAATATAATAAAATATTGTCTTAATAGAAATTAAAAATAATACCAAAATAAAAATACTAAAAAATTTATTTTTAAAAAATTATTATAAATAGAAATAAATTTTGTATATAAAATGGATTTTATAAGATTATAATGGAGTTTATAAAATGTATCGAATATTCGAAAAAATATTATATCCCTTTCCAAATACATTAATGAAGTCTTTACCATATAAATTAATATCATTTATTTTTAAATGTATATATGGTGTACGTAAATATATTTTATTAGTAATTTTTTTTACTACTTTAACTGGTGCATTTGAAGCATTATTATTTGCTGCCATGGGAAGAATTATAGATTTATTAAGTAATATAGAATCATCACTTCTTTGGAAAAATTATAGTAGTTATATATTATTATTAGGATTTATACTACTTAGTAGTACGGTTTTTGTTGGTTTACAGACATTATTTAAGCGCCAAGTATTATCTGGAAATCTTCCAATGTTATTGAGATGGAATTTTCATAGACTTATATTAAATCAAAGTATAAATTTTTTTCAAGAAGAATTTGCTGGAAGAATTGCAACAAAAGTAATGCAAACTTCTATAGCTATAAGAGATATATTTGTTATTATAGGTGATATTTTAGTTTTTATAACGATATATATTGTTACTATAATAACAGTAATAGGAACATTTAATATTTGTATGTTATTTCCATTTTTTATATGGATTGGTGCTTATATTTGTATATTAATATATTTTATACCCCGTTTAAATAAAACAGCAGAATCACAAGCTACCGCACGTTCTTTAATGACAGGTCGCATTACTGATGCTTATGCTAATATAATGACCGTGAAATTATTTTCTCACGCTGGGCGCGAGGCTAATTATGCGCGATTTGCCATGATTGATTTTTTAAAAAAAATATACCAACAAATGCGTTTAATTAGTAGTTTTGAAATTATAAACCATTTATTAGCGATGTTATTAATTATTAGTACAGCAGGATGCGCGTTATTTTTATGGACAAAAGGTACTTTAGGTATTGGTGCAGTTGCCGCAGCAACCGCAATGTCACTTCGTTTAAATAGTATATCACATTGGGTTATGTGGGAAATAGCAGCTCTTTTTGAAAACATTGGAACAATACAAGACGGAATGAATATGCTCTCAAAAAGATATAGAATAATAGATCATTATAATGCAAAACGATTGGTAGTCACTAGTGGAAATATTTTATTTAAAAATGTAAGCTTTTCTTATGATAAAAAGCATTTAATAATAAATAATTTATCTTTAAATATTCGGCCTGGAGAAAAAATTGGATTAGTAGGTCGATCTGGAGCTGGAAAATCAACTATTAATAATCTTTTATTGCGCTTTTATGATCTGACACATGGAAAAATTTTAATTGATGGGCAAAATATTGCATATGTATCACAAGAAAGTTTACGAGAACAAATAGGAGTGGTAACACAAGATACTTCATTATTGCATCGCTCTATACGGGATAATATTTTATATGGTCGTCCAGATGCTAGTGAGTGTGAACTATTTGATGCAGCAGCATGCGCGGAAGCTGATATTTTTATTAAATCTTTAACTGATTCACATGGACGAAAAGGTTATGATGCTCATGTAGGGGAGCATGGTATTAAATTATCTGGAGGACAACGTCAAAGAATTTCAATTGCTCGCGTGATATTAAAAAATGCACCAATTTTATTACTAGATGAGGCTACTAGCGCCCTTGATTCAGAGGTAGAAATTGCTATTCAAAAAAGTTTATATAATTTAATGAAAGGAAAAACAGTAATCGCTATAGCTCATAGATTATCCACTATTTCTGCAATGGATAGATTAATAGTATTAGATAATGGGCGCGTGGTAGAAGAAGGGTCGCATTTAGATTTATTAAAAAATAATGGTTTATATGCTCGTTTATGGGAGCATCAAAATAAAAATTTTATAAAAAAAAATAAAAAATTTTAAAATTTAATATAAAATTTTTGATATGAAATAAAGATGCTTTTTATAAAAATAACATATTTTTATTTTTAATTATTTCAGTAAAATAAATTACATTTTTATTTTTTTATAAAATTTTTTAAAAAACCACTTTTTAAATAAATTAATAATAATGTTAATGCGGCCGGTGTTATTCCAGAGATTCTCGATGCCTGTCCAATAGTCTCTGGTTTATATTTATTTAATTTTTGACGAACCTCCATTGATAAAGATTGTATTTGCATATAATCTAAATTATATGGTAATTTTAAATTTTCATTAATTTTATTTTTTTCTACTTCATTCATTTGGCGAAGAATATAACCCTCATATTGTAATTGTATTTTAAGTTGTTTTTTGATATCTTCTTGATAAATTTCTGTGTTATATAAATTTTTACCATCAATTCCTTTTAATGATATTAATGTATTATAATTAATATTAGGCCAAGTTAATAAATTAGATAAAGAATATTCGTGTTTTATTTTTTTTCCTAATACACGTTCAGATTCTCCTGTATCAAGGATATTAGGATTAATCCATGTGTCTTTTAAGCGCTGTAATTCTTTTGTAATTATTTCCCTTTTTTTTTCAAATATTTTCCATTGTTTATAACTAACGCATCCTAGTTTCCAACCTATTTCCGTAAGACGTAAATCCGCATTATCTTCTCGTAAATTTAGGCGATATTCTGCTCGGCTAGTAAACATACGATAAGGTTCTTGAATGCCCTTAGTAATTAAATCATCAACTAATACACCTAAATATGCTTGATCACGACTAGGTGTCCAGGGTTCACGTTCTTGAGCAAATAAAGCCGCATTTAATCCCGCTAATAGACCTTGAGATGCCGCTTCTTCATATCCAGTAGTACCATTTATTTGTCCAGCAAAAAATAAACCATGAATTTGTTTAGTTTCTAGTGATGATTTTAAATTACATGGATCAAAATAATCATATTCTATTGCATATCCTGGTCGTAGAATATTAGCATTTTTCATTCCATCTATTGATTGCACTAATTCTATTTGAGTATAAAAAGGAAGACTAGTTGAGATTCCATTTGGGTAATATTCATTAATAATAAGACCTTCTGGTTCTAAAAATATATGATGAGATTTTTTTTGTGGAAAACGATATATTTTATCTTCAATAGACGGACAATAACGCGGACCAATTGCTTCTATTTTTCCTGAAAAAATTGGGCTATTTTTAAATTCAGAGCGAATAATATCATGTGTTTTTTCATTAGTATGAGTAATAAAACATAATAATTGTTTTGGATGTAATTTAATATTTCCAAGTACAGAAAATATTGGAACGGGGTTAGAGTCCCCTATTTGTTTTTCCATTTTTGAAAAATCAATAGTTCGTTTATCAATTCGGGGCGGTGTACCAGTTTTTAATCGACCTTGAGATAATTGTAGTTCTTTTAAGCGTTTTGCTAATGAAGTGGCTGAAAAATCTCCAAAACGACCGGCAGAATAACTTTTTAAACCAATATGAATTTTTCCATTAAGAAATGTACCGGTAGTTAAAATTACTGTTTTGCTAAAAAATTTTATACCAATTTTAGTAATAACACCCAAAATTTTATTTACTTTAATTATTAAGTCATCAACCTCTTCTTGAAATAAATAAAGATTTGATTGGTTCTCTAAATAAAAGCGTATAGCTTGTTTATATAAAGTTCTATCTACTTGTGCGCGAGTTGATCTTACTGCGGCTCCTTTTGACGAATTTAAAATCCGAAATTGAATTCCTGATTTATCAGTCGCAATTGCCATTATTCCTCCCATGGCATCTATCTCTTTAACTAAATGACTTTTACCTATTCCACCAATTGATGGATTACAAGACATTTGTCCTATTGTATCAATATTATGAGATAACAATAAAGTTTTTTGACCCATACGCGCGGAAACAAGAGCAGCTTCCGTCCCCGCGTGTCCTCCGCCAACAACAATTACATCGAATTTTGATTTAAATAACATAAAAATAAATAAATTTAATTTTAAAAATTTTATTTTTTTACAAGAATATTTTATTCTTGTATATAGAATATTTATTAATTATAAAATATTTTTAAAAAAAATATATAATAGAATAAAATATATATTTTACAAATTTTAAAATTTATAAAATTGGATTTTTCAATGAAACGCACTTATCAACCTTCTATTATATGCCGTAAACGTACACATGGATTTCGTTCACGAATTACAACTCGTACTGGTCGTATTATTATTAATTCACGTAGACGTAAGGGTCGAAAAAGATTAACGATATAAAAATATAACAAAATATGTTTTGTAAAATTTTATAAATTATTTAAATTGATAAATTCTAAAAATTTTTCCAATTCTTACGAAAGAGAAAAAAGAATTATTAAAAAAAAAGATTTTTCTGCTATATTACGTTTACGTCCAATTAATAAAACTTCACATTTTTCTTTGTATATACGGTCTAATCAATCTAGAAAAAATCGTTTTGGAATTATAGTTGCGAAACGATTTGTTCCGCGTTCTGTTACTCGTAGTACTATTAAAAGGATTGCTCGAGAATTATTTAGACATAGTTTTTTTTTTCCTTATATTGATTGTGTTGTTCGTTTATATAAACCAATAAATATTAAAAGTGACCCCGCTACTACTACTATGTTAAAATATTTGTTAAGATCTGAATTACGAGAATTATTGAAAATTAATGATTTAATTAATAAAATTACTTTAAATTTTAATTATATAATTAAAAATTAATTTAATAATAAAATATTATTACAATTTTTTCTATTAAAGAAATATAATATTATTATAATTTAAAGTATTTTATTTATATTTATAAAAATATTTTTATTGTATATTTCTAATAAATAATTCATTATAATTCATTCATATAAGTGTATTAATTAATGGACGTTAAACGTATTATTTTATGGATTATATTTTTTTTTTCTTTATTAATGATTTTTAATAGTTGGATAAATTTTAATAATAATAAATCTTTTTTTTTTCAAAATATAATAAAAAAAACAACTTTATTAAATAAATACGATATTAAAAAATCCTCTATTATTCATAATAAAAAACAAAAAATATTTTCAGAAAAAAAATTTATAAAAAAAAATTGTAATGTAAAAAGAAAAATTATTACAATTACTACTGATATTATTAAAGCTGATATTGATACTATAGGTGGAACTTTGAGAAAATTAGAATTATTGAAATATAAGGACTCAAATAATTCTATAAATAATTTTAAATTATTTAATTGCACATCAAATAATATTTATTTAGCTAAATCTAGTTTATTGAATAAAGAATTACCTAATTCTAATTCAGAATTTATTGCTTTACCAGGAAAACGTACATTAGGTAATGATGATTGTATAAAATTAATTCTTGAATCAAAAAAAAATGATATTAAATTAACAAAAACCTATATTTTTAGACGTGGTGATTATAAAATTGATATAATACATACTATTACTAATTATAGTAATAAATCAGTTATACCATTATTACAAATGGAATTGATTCGTGATGGTAATATTCCAGATGGAGAATCATATTTTTGTCGTACTTTTACTGGTTTAGCTGCATATAATAATATTGATAAATTTAAAAAAATAGCATTTAAAGATATTGAAGATTCCAAAAGATTATATTTAAATCAATCTCATGATGGCTGGATTGCAATAGTGCAACATTATTTTGTTTCAGCAATTATCCCTCCTAATGGAATGAAGCGTGAAGTATTTATTAAAAAAATATCTAATAATCTTTATAAAATTAATTCTATATTAGAAATAAATAAAATTTCTCCTAATTCTAAAGTTAATATTAAATCTTATTTATATTCTGGACCGCAAATATCCGACATGTTATTAAAAACTGATCCTAATTTAGATTTAGTAAAAGATTATGGCTGGTTAACTATTTTTTCTAAACTAGTTTTTAAGTTAATGGTATATATTCATACAATTTTTAATAATTGGGGATGGTCTATTATTTTTTTAACTATATTGATAAAATTAATATTTTTTCCATTATCAGCGGTAAGTTATAAAAATATGCTTAAAATGAAATTATTATCACCAAAAATACAAGAAATACGTGATCGTCATAAAAAAAACATAAAAAAAGCTAATGAGGAAATAGTTTATTTATATAAAAAAGAGAAAATAAATCCTTTTAGTAGTATTTTTCCGGTGATAATTCAAGTTCCTATTTTTATTTCTTTATATTCAGTACTATTAAATAGCATTGAAATACGGAATGCTCCATGGTTAGGTTGGATACATGATTTATCCTCTCCGGATAAATTTTATATTTTACCACTATTTATGATGATTTCTATGATGATACAAAATCACTTTAATTCACAGTCATTAAATCCAATACAAAATATAATCTCAAAATTTGTTCCAATTATTTTTTCAATAGTTTTTTTCTTTTTTCCATCTGGTTTAGTGTTATATTGGCTTATTAATAATACCTTAACAATTATCCAGCAATGGATAATAAATAGAAATTAATGTAATTTTTATATTAAATTTTATTAAAAAATTTTTAAGAAAATAAAGTATAAAATGTTAATAAAAAATTCCCCAATTATTGGAATCGCCACTCCTCCCGGAAGAGGAGGGGTGGGTATTATTCGTTTATCTGGAAAAAATCTTTGGTCAATTGTTGAGATAGTTTGTAAAAAAACACAAAAACAATTAAAACCACGTTATGCTACTTATTCATCTTTTTTTTGTAAAAATAATAATATTCTTGATCAAGGTTTAGTTATTTATTTTAAAGCTCCACATTCTTATACAGGAGAGGATGTAATAGAATTACATGGACATGGTGGACCAATTATATTGCGTATGTTATTGTCTTCTTGTTTAGAAATAGGTAAGAGCATTGGTTTAAGATTAGCTATGCCCGGTGAATTTACTAAAAGAGCTTTTTTGAATAATAAATTAGATTTAACACAAGTAGAAGCAATAATTGATTTAATTAATGCCTCTACAGAAGCTGCAGCTAAATCAGCAATGATTTCTTTGTCTGGAAGATTTTCTCAATTAATTAATATATTGTTAGAAAAATTAATTAATTTACGTACTTTAATTGAATTTTCTTTTGATTTTCCAGAAGAGAATCAGGAATTTATTTTAAATAAAACTGATATTTTTAATAAATTAATTCAAATTAAAAAAAAATTATTAAAAATAATACAACAAGGTAAAAAAGGGGCTTTAATTCGTGATGGACTTAATGTGGTTTTAATTGGACAACCAAATGTTGGAAAATCTTCATTATTTAATGCTTTAGTTGGTTCTGATATTGCAATTGTAACTTCTATTGCTGGAACTACACGAGATAAAGTTACCGAAACTATTCAAATTAATGAAATTTTATTAAAAATTATTGATACCGCAGGTATTTCTGATGTGAATAATAAAATAAAAAAAAATATTGATGAGGTTGAAAAAATTGGTATTGAACGTACTTGGGTTGAGTTAAAAAATTCTGATATTATTATTTATGTACAAGATGCGCGTTATAATGAGCACACTAATTTTGATAAAAAAATAATAAAAAATTTTCCGATTAATATTCCAGTAATTTATGTTTGGAATAAAATTGATTATTCTGGACATAAAAAAAATATTAATTATAAAAATAAAATAGCTAATATTTATTTATCGGCAAGTAAAGGTGTTGGAATTGATTTATTACGTAATACTTTATTGAATATAATTGAAAAATTTTATCAAACAATTGAGTCATCTCCTTATTTAGCACGTGAACGTCATATACGCACTCTTAGTGAGGCTAATTATTATTTATCTTGTGCAATAAAAATTACGAATCAATCAGAAAAAAATTTTGAAAAAAATTTAGAGTTAATTGCTGAGGATTTACGGTTTTGTCATGAAAAATTAAGTAGTATTATTGGTAAATCTATAACAAATGATTTATTAGATAATATATTTTCACAATTTTGTATTGGAAAATAATTCTAAAAAGTTTATATTTTTATTTGATTAATTTTCCATTGTGGTTTTATATTAAATTCATAATTTAATTCTAAATTAGAATTATTTTCTATACGCATTGCTCCGGCAAATGCAATCATTGCACCATTATCTGTGCAAAATTCTTTTTTAGGATAAAAAACTGTATAGTTATATTTTTTTTTTAATATATTTAATTTTTTTCTTAATTGTTTATTTGCTCCAACTCCACCAACAACTACTAATTTATTAAATCCTGTATTTTTTAAAGCCGCTATACATTTAGATGTTAAAACATCGATAATAGCGTCTAAGAATCCTCTTGCAATGTTTGCTTTTTCTTGTTTTAAAAGGTCTAATTTAATATTTTTAATTACATTTAAAACAGAAGTTTTTAGCCCAGAAAAACTAAAATTAAAATCATTTGTATATAACATTGGTCTAGGAAATTTATAAATATTAGGATCACCAAACTCAGAAATTAATGAAATTTTTGGACCACCAGGATATCCTAAATCTAACATTTTAGCGATTTTATCAAAAGTTTCTCCAGCAGCATCATCTAACGTCTCACCTAATAAAAAATAATTACCCATACTATTAACTTTTATTAATTGTGTGTGTCCTCCGGAAACAAGAAGCGCAATAAAAGGAAATGTAAGAGAATTATTTGATAAAAAGGGAGATAGTAAATGTCCTTCTAGATGATGAATACCAATTACTGGTTTATTAATTGATAAAGCTATACTGCAAGCTATCGATGCGCCTACTAATAAAGAACCAGATAACCCCGGTCCTTTAGTATATGCAATAATATCAATTTTGTTTAATTCTAAATTTGAATTTTTTAGTAATTTCTTTAATAATGGGATTATTGTTTGAATATGAGTGCGAGCAGCTAATTCTGGAACAACTCCTCCATATTTTTTATGCACTAAATTTTGAGAGCATATTACGTGACTTCGTAAATTTTTAATATGAGTATCGTATAAAGCTAAACCACTATCATCGCAAGAAGATTCAATACCTAATATAATCATAATATAATTTTTAAAAATTTAATATAGTTAATTTTATATAAGTAAATTAAAATTTAAATGGTAAATTTTCTGTTAATTTAGATAGTTTTGCTTGTGATTTTATTTCTGCTTTTTTTATGGCATCATTAAAAGCTGTTACTATTAAATCTTCTAATATATCTTTATCTTCATTTAATAATTTTGAATCAATAAATATTCGTTTTACATAATTTTTACAAGTTATTAAGACTTTTACCATACCAGCCCCAGATTGTCCTTCTACTTCAATAGAAGATAATTTTTCTTGAGCTTTTTTCATTTTATTTTGTATAATTTTTGCTTGACTAATAAAATCTGTTATTTTATTTTTTATCATGTTTATATATTAATTTTAAAAAAAATTTTTATAATAATAGATTAAATATATTTTTTTATTAAAATAATATCAAATTCATTTATTAAATCTTTTAAGAATGAATAAATATTTTCTTCAGAAAAGTTGTTAGTTTCCATTTATTAAATCTCCTTTTTTATTAATTTATATAGATGGTATTGTTTTTTTACAAAAATTTTATGAAATATTTTTAAATTTATTTGATACAGATAAAAGAGATTCATTTATCGTATCTTTTGAATTTTTTAAATTATTAAAATCCAAATGATTATACAATGATTGAAAAACTAACATACGTAATAATGTCATAGTGAATCCAGCATATTCATCTGGCGCTAATTCTAGTTCATTTCTTCCATGTATACTTATTTGATAAAAAAGTTGTATTTGTTCAATATTAAATTTTTTTGATAACTGAATAATTTCATTGTAATTTGGTTTATCTTTTATTAATATTTCTGGAGAGATTTGTATTAATGAAATTTGATGCAAAAATAAACTAAGATCTTTTAAAACAATATTATATGATAAATTATATATTTCTATTTTATTCGCAATAGATAATATCAAATTACCATCCTGCTCTGCTAGTGCATCTAATATTTGTATTAAATATTTTTGATCGATAATACTCAACATTTCTTGCATAGAATTTAATGTAATTTTTTTAGATGAGTAATTAATAGCTTGATCAGTTAAAGATAATGCATCTCTCATAGACCCCTGTGCTCCGGTAGCGATTAAATTTAGAGCAGATATCTCGAATTCAATATTTTCTTTTTTGAGAATATAACAAAGATTGTTAACAATATCATGATGTAACATTTTTTTTAAATTAAATTGAATACATCTTGATAGCACAGTAATTGGAATTTTTTGAGGTTCAGTTGTTGCTAAAATAAATTTAATATATTTTGGTGGTTCTTCTAATGTTTTTAGCATTGCATTAAAAGCATGATGAGTTAACATATGCACTTCGTCGATTACATATATTTTATATCGAGCATTAATTGGTGCATAAATTGTTTGCTCTAATAACTGCGCCATTTCATTAATTCCTCTAGTAGAGGCGGCATCCATTTCTATATAATCTATAAAACATCCATTATCTATTTTTACACAAACAGAACATTTTCCACAAGGTTGAGAAGTAATATCTCCATTACCATCTATTCCGATACAGTTTAAACATTTTGCTAAAATTCGCGATATTGTTGTTTTTCCAATTCCTCGAGTCCCAGTAAACAAATACGCATGATGTAATCTTTTTTTGTCTAAAGCGTTTATTAAAGATTTTACAATGTGATTTTGTCCAATTAAAGTATTAAAATTACTAGGTCGGTATTTACGAGCAAGAACCTGATAAGACATATATATATAAAATTATAGATATTTTAAAAATAAATTTTTAAAAATTTTGTAAGAGTGTAGTATTTTTTATTAAAGAATAAAAATAATAAATTAATTTTTGTAAATCGGAAATTTATTAGTTATTTTTTTTATTTCTTTTTTGACGTTTTGAATATTTTCTTGATTAAAAGGGTAATCTAAAATATCAGCGCATAAATTTCCAATTTTAATCATTTCTAATTCCCTAAATCCTCTTGTAGTTATTGCTGAACTTCCTAATCGAATCCCTGATGTGAAGTATGGTTTTTCTGGGTCATTTGGAATAGAATTTTTATTACAAATTATATTTGCTGACTCAAGAATGGATTCAGCTACTTTTCCAGTAATTTTTTTATTTCTTAAGTCCACTAAAATAATATGTGATTTAGTGCCCCCAGAGACAATACGCATTCCGCGTTGATCTAGAATTTTAGATAATATTTTTGCATTTTTTACAACTTGTTTTTGATAAATTTTAAAATCAGGCTTTAATACTTCCTTAAATGCTACTGCTTTAGCGGCAATAATATGCATTAAAGGTCCCCCTTGAATTCCCGGAAATACTGCTGAATTAATAATTTTTTTATATTTTTTTTTCATTAAAATAAAACCTCCGCGGGGGCCGCGTAAGGATTTGTGTGTAGTTGATGTTGTAAAGTCAGCAAATGGAACAGGATTAGGGTATTCTCCAGCAGCAATTAATCCAGAATAATGCGCCATATCCACCATAAAATAAGCGTTAATATTTTTAGCTATATGATAAAAACGCTCAAAGTCAATATACTGTGAGTAAGCTGAAGCGCCTGCAATAATTAATTTTGGTTTATTTTTTTTAGCTAAATATTCTACATTTTTATAATCAATTTTTTCTTTTTTATTTAAACCATAACAAATAGAATTAAACCATTTACCAGACATATTTAATATCATACCATGAGTTAAATGTCCACCTTCTTTTAATGACATTCCCATAATCGTATCTCCGGGATTTAAAACGGAAAAAAATACCGCTTGATTAGCTTGTGATCCTGAATGTGGTTGAACATTAGCGGCTTCAGAATTAAAAATTTTTTTTAAACGGTTTATTGCTATTTTTTCTATTAAATCAATAAATTTACATCCACCATAATAACGTTTACCAGGATAACCTTCGGCATATTTATTAGTTAATAATGTACCTTGTGCCTCCATAATAGCTAAAGATGTATAATTTTCAGAGGCAATTAATTCAATATGATTATTTTGGCGTTGCTTTTCCTTTAATATAATTTTCCATATATCGGGATCAACTTGAGATAAATTTTTATTTTTTATAAACATTATTTTTATTAAATTAATAAATTAATTTATTTTTAATAAATAATTAATCCTAAAATTAAAATTTAATTTTTTATGTAATTTAAGAAATTTTTATTTTTGAAAATTATGAAATTTGACAGTTGTTTTAAGACGCACTTATAATAGTGACATTAATAATTTTTTTTGGGTCGTTAGCTCAGTTGGTAGAGCAGCGGACTTTTAATCCGTTGGTCGCAGGTTCGAATCCTGCACGGCCTATTCAAAAATACAAATTATAAAAAATATAAATTAAAAAGTAAACATAAATATCTGTATATAATAAATATATAAAAACCCCGTTTTAACGAGGTTTTTATTTTGTATATTTGGTAATATTTGTGATATTTAGTATAAAATTTATATATTATTACATCATTCCACCCATACCACCCATACCGCCCATACCACCACTCATACTATTCATATCCATACCACTGTTATTACCGCCAACTGTTTTTTCTTCTGAAATTTCCGCAATTAATGCATCAGTAGTTAAAATTAAGCTCGCGACAGATGCTGCATTTTGTAATGCAGATCGAGTAACTTTAGCTGGATCAAGAACTCCCAAAGATACTAAATCGCCATATGTACCATCTGCAGCATTATAACCATAATTACCAGAACCCGCTAATACTTTAGCGCTTACAACAGATGCTTCCCCTCCTGCATTAAATACAATTTGTCGTAATGGTTCTTCGATAGCACGTAAAACAATTTTAATTCCTGTATCTTGATCAGGATTGTCTCCTTTTAATTTCTGTATAGCGGATCGAGATCTTAATAAAACAACTCCTCCTCCTGGAACTATACCTTCTTCAACGGCCGCGCGAGTTGCGTGTAATGCATCTTCAACGCGAGCTTTTTTTTCTTTCATTTCTACTTCTGTGGCAGCGCCAACTTTAATTAGAGCAACACCTCCAGCTAATTTAGCGACACGTTCTTGTAGTTTTTCGCGATCATAATCTGATGTGGCTTCTTCAATTTGGGCGCGAATTTGTGCGCAACGTGATTCAATATTGGTTTTTTTACCATTTCCATCAATAATAGTAGTATTTTCTTTTCCAATTTCTATGCGTATTGCTTGCCCCAAGTTTTCTAGGGTTGTTTTTTCTAGAGTTAAACCAACTTCTTCTGCAATTACTGTGCCACCAGTTAAAATTGCAATATCTTCTAGCATTGCTTTTCTTCGATCACCGAATCCTGGTGCTTTAACAGCGGCAGTTTTTAATATTCCACGAATATTATTTACTACTAAAGTTGCTAATGCTTCCCCTTCTACGTCTTCAGCAATAATTAATAGTGGTTTATTGGTTTTAGCAACTTGCTCTAAAACTGGAAGTAATTCTCTAATATTTGAGATTTTTTTATCAAAAAGTAAAATATAAGGATTATCTAATGCGACAACTTGTTTTTCTTGATTATTAATAAAATATGGTGATAAATAACCTCGATCAAACTGCATACCCTCAACTATATCTAATTCATTTTCTAATGATTTTCCATCTTCTACAGTAATTACGCCTTCTTTTCCAACTTTATCCATTGCTCGAGCAATAATATCACCAATGTCAGTGTCGGCATTAGCTGAAATTGATCCAACTTGAGCAATTTCTTTATTAGTCATAATTGGTTTAGATATCTTTTTAATTTCTGAAACAATAGCAATTACCGCTTTATCTATACCACGCTTTAGATCAGTTGGATTAAAACCTGCGGCCACATATTTAAATCCTTCTCTTACAATAGCTTGCGCAAGAACTGTTGCTGTTGTGGTGCCATCCCCTGCATTATCAGAAGTTTTAGAAGCAACTTCTTTAACAAGTTGAGCTCCCATATTTTCTAGCTTATCTTTTAATTCAATTTCCTTTGCAACCGAAACACCGTCTTTAGTTACTATTGGTGCACCAAAACTGCGTTCAAGAATAACATTACGTCCTTTGGGACCTAAAGTAACTTTGACTGCATTTGCCAAAATATTAACTCCATTGACGATTTTGGCGCGAGCGTCATCACCAAAAATTACTTGTTTTGCTGACATTATTATTCTCCTGAATACGATTTTAAAGTTAAGTGATGCTTTTTTTTTATTCTTCTATAACTGCAAATAAATCTTCTTCACGCATCACTAATAGCTCTTGACCATCAACTTTAACTGATTGACCAGCATATTTTCCAAATAAAACACGCTCACCAACTTTAATAGCTAAAGGTCGAATTCTACCGTCTTCTAAAATTTTTCCAGTACCAATAGCTAGGACTTCACCTTGATCCGGTTTTTCTGCGGCAGTTTCTGGTAAAACAATACCAGAAGCGGTTTTAGTTTCCTGATCGACACGTTTAACAATAACACGATCGTGTAAAGGACGAAGACCCATAAAAAAACTCCTTAAAATTCAATATGTTATGAATAATCAAATCGCAATATGTTATGAATAATCAAATCGCAATGTTTGTGATAAGTAAATATGAAGTTATTATATGTGATAATCTAATAAAATAACACTCATATATACGAGTTATCTTTTTTTTATATATTTAAAAAATATCATAAAAATTTTTGTAATGCTCATTTAATAATTATATAGATATTTAATTAAATTTTCAAGAGCAAGTAATTTTTTAGTTTATTTTGTTTCTAAGATATTTTTATTTTAAACTAATTAATTAATAATTTTAAATTTTAAAAATTTTATTTTTAACTTTTAAATACAATTTTTGCGAACAATTATTTAAAAATTATTTAATTTTATTTTTTTAAATTTATCATATCAATTTATTTTAATTTAAAAAATATTTATTTAATAGGTTAATATATAGTATTAAATATATATGTACTATGTGACGACTAGATGATAAAGTATTTTAAAAATAGTTAATCTAAAAAAAATTAAAATTTATAATAAATATGACTTTTAAATTAGAAGTATCTTAGAGATATAACTTACAAAAAGAATTTAAAAAACCGTATTGGAGGAAATTAGAAAATTTTGTTCAATACAAATATTCAAATAAAATTTGTTTACCTGAGAGTCAATATATTTTTTGAGCATTTAATACGACAACTTTTTATAATGTTAAAATTATTATTCTTGGACAGGAATCCTTATCAATACACCAGGAATCGCTATGAGTTATTGTTTTTCTGTCCCAAATAATAGTAATTATTTACCTCCTAGTTTAAAGAATATTTTTAAAAAAATGGAAAATGATCTAGGTATTAAACGCTCTGAAACTAATTTAAAAGATTTAGCGAAACAAGTTTTTACTAGCATATTAACTGTTTGCGCAGGAAAGCTAGATTTCACGCAAAAAAGGGGTGGGAATTTTTTACTGAAGTGTTATTTAGCGTTTATCAAATAAGCATAAAAATTTATTATTTATTTTATGGGGTAATTATGCTATTTCGAAAAGAATATATATCGATCAAAGTAAACTTTATATAATTTCTTCTTCACATCCGTCCCCCTTTTTAGTAAATAAGGAATTTTTTTAGTAGTCGTCCTTTTTCGTTGACAAATAAATATTTAATTTCTAAAAATATTAATCCCATAAATTGGATTAATAAATAATTATATAAATTTAAAATAATTACATAAATTTAAATTACATTTATCTTTCATTTATAGAATTTATATTTTTTATATATCTATATTTTTAGCATGTAATGCATTTAATTCTATAAATTTACGTCTGAGTTCTACACTATTACCCATTAGTGTCATAAAAATTTTATCCGCAGAAATTGCGTCTTTAATTTTAACTTTTAATAAGTGACGAATTATGGGATTCATGGTAGTTTCCCATAATTGTTCCGGGTTCATTTCCCCGAGTCCCTTATAACGTTGCTTCATAACACTATTTTCAGCTTCATTTCTTAAATAAGTAATTATTTTATAAAAATTATTAGCGGTATATGTTTTTATTTTTGTTCCTATACCTCTTTGAATAATAACTCCCTTTCCTATTATTTTTTTAAATATACCAATAGTATCAGTTAATTTTCTATAATCTTTATTATTTATAAAATTAATATCAATAATATAATTTTCATTATTAAAAAACTTTTTTTTAATATTAAGTAAATACTTATTATTTAAATTATCAAATTCAACAGTAATTTCAATATTTGAATTATTAAGTTTTTTGATTATTTTTTTCGCAGATTGTTCCGCATTTTCTCGTGTATCTAAATTTAAAATAATATCACTCATGATAGCCGGTAATATAGAGATATCAACAATTTGTTTTAATCGATTAATAATTTTAATAGTTTTATTATATTTATGAATTAATTTAAGAAGAGAATTTTCTTTAATAATATTTCCATTTTCAATGGAAATTAATTTAGAATTTTTTAGAGCAATTTTCATCATATATTTTTCTTCCTCAATATCATCTCTTAAATAATATTCATTATGACCATATTTAATTTTATATAATGGAGGTTGCGCGATATATATATATCCATATTCTATCAATTTTGGCATTTTTCTATAAAAAAATGTTAATAAAAGAGCTCGAATATGCGCTCCATCAATATCCGCATCAGTCATAATAATAATTCGATGATATCGTAATTTTTCTAAATTAAATTCATTTTGCTCAATTCCAGTTCCTAATGTAGAAATTAATGTTGTAATTTGTTCTGATAAAATTATTTTTTCAAAATGAGCTTTTTCAATGTTTAAAACTTTACCTCGTAATGGTAGAACAGCTTGAAATCTTCGATCTCTTCCTTGTTTTACTGATCCTCCCGCGGAATCTCCTTCTACAATGTATAATTCACATAATTTTGGATTTTTTTCTTGACAATCAGCTAATTTTGTTGATAATTCAATATTATCTATTAAATTTTTTTTTCGAGTTAACTCTCTTGTTTTTCGGGCCGCTTCTCTTGAACGTGCGGCTTCAATAATTTTTTCACAAATTAATTTTGCTTCACTCGGTTTTTCTTGTAAAAAATCAAATAGTGTTTTTATTACAATTTCTTCTACTGGACCTCTTACTTCACTGGAAACTAATTTATTTTTTGTTTGTGAACTAAATTTTGGATCAGGTACTTTTATTGATAATACACAGGTAAGTCCTTCACGTATATCCTCTCCGATAATTTCAATTTTAGATTTTTTAAGAAATTCATTTTCTTCTATATATTTATTAATAACACGAGTTATTCCAGATCGTAATCCTGTTAAGTGAGTTCCCCCATCTTCTTGTAATATATTATTAGTAAAACAAAGTATATTTTCATTGTAACTATTATTCCATTGCATAGATATATCTATATTGATATTATTTTTTTTTTCAGATATTTTATTACCTATAGCCTGAAATATAGTAGGATGTATAACTAACTTAGATTTATTGATATACGAAACAAAACCAGAAGTTCCTCCTTTAAATTCAAAAATTTTCTTTTTGTTTATTCGTTCATCGATTAAAGTTATTCGTATACCATTATTTAGAAATGAAAGTTCACGTATTTTTTTTTCTAAAATTTCGTAATGAAAGTTAATATTTGAAAAAATTTTTTCATCTACCCAAAAATGTATTTTTGTTCCTCGTTGATTTGTATCACCAATAATTTTTATTGGAGACACAATAGATTTATTTATTATTTCAGTGATTCTATTTTGTAATACACCATATCTAAATTCCATATAATGTATTTTTTTATCTCTATTTATTGTTAATTTTAAAAATTTAGATAATCCATTAACACATGAAAGACCAATTCCATGTAATCCTCCGGATATTTTATAAGAATTTTTATTAAACTTACCTCCGGCATGTAATTCTGTCATTACAATTTCTGCTGCACTACGTTTTGGTTTATGTTTATCATCCATTTTAATGTCTATTGGAATTCCTCTTCCATTATCGGAAATAGAAATTGAATTATCAAAATGAATTTTAACATTAATTTTAGTACAATATCCAGCTAGTGATTCATCGATAGCGTTATCTAAAATCTCAAAAACTAAATGATGTAAACCGGTTCCATCGGAAGTATCACCAATATACATTTCAGGTCGTTTTCGTACTGCTTCCAATCCCTCAAGGATTTGAATAGATGATGCACTATAAGAAGATTCCTGTGTATCAGGAGAATTTTTATTTTTTAGTAACATAATTTTTTTAATAAGAACTTTATAAAATTAATATTTTTTATAAGATTATTTAAATACGCATTGGCATCAAGGTATATTGAAAATTATTGTCTTCTGGTATAGAAATTAATACAGATGATTGAGAATCCATCAATGAAATTTTAATATTTTCATTTTTTAAATTATTAAGAATATCAATTAAATAACCAATATTTAAACCAACATCCATATCTTTTCCATTATAATTTATTTTTAATTCTTCAGAAGCTTTTTCTTGATTAGAGCTACTTACAGTTATTTTTAAATAATTATGTTTAATCATTAAACGAACACCTTTAAGTTTATCATTGCTTATTATGGAAATTCGTTGTAATGATCGTAATAATTTATCCCTATTTACTAA
The DNA here is from genome assembly GCF_016593155.1 of Candidatus Profftella armatura (Diaphorina cf. continua). Lineage (GTDB taxonomy): Bacteria > Pseudomonadota > Gammaproteobacteria > Burkholderiales > Burkholderiaceae > Profftella > Profftella armatura_A. The sequence continues at coordinate 403,930 of NZ_AP023215.1, forward strand.
AAAACTTTTTTTATATTTATTGTTAGTAATATATGTATAATCCAAAAATTTTCCATTAATTAATTTTGAGATAATTTCAATATTAGAAAATATAATTTTAATTTGATTATTTGAAATTTTTAATTTAACAGGATTTTCTTTATTTTCTAATAAACGTTGTAGTGTAAATACAGTTTTTCTTGGAATAATAATATCAGAACGTGATAAAAAATTTTTATCTATATTAACTTGATAATATGTTAGACGATGACCATCACTTGAAACCGCGATAATATTTTTTTTTTGAATAGATAATAATAAACCATTTAAATAATATCGAATATCTTGTTGTGCTATTGAGAAATAAACCATATTTAGAATACATTTAAGTGTTTTCTGGGATAATATAAATTCAAAATCATATTGATTATTTAATGTCATAATTGGGTATTCTTTGGCATCAAGTGTTTGTAGTATGAATTTTGATTTCCCGGATTTAATAAACATGTGTTTATTTTCTATATAAATAGTTACTTTTTCATTTTCTGGTAATGAGCGTAAAATATCAATAAATTTACGAGCTGCTACCGTAATATTAATAACGCTATTTCCATAACCAGATGTAGTATATGTAGTTATCTGTACTTCTGTATTAGTGGATAAAAAAGATATTTTTTCATTATTTTTACAAACTAAAATATTAGATAATATTGGTAGTATATTTTTTTTTTCTACAATGCTAATTACCATTTGCAATGGATGTAAAATTGCATTTTTTTCAGTATTTACCACTAATTGCATTACATTAATTTCCTTATTTTTATTTATTGTAAATTTATTGTATTGAGTAAAAATATTTATTTAATAAATTTTTAATTAAAAAATGATTTTGATTTGATTTTTAAGTTTTTTCAATAATTACCGGGAGCCGGAATTGAACCGGCACACTTTTCAGTGCGAGATTTTGAGTCTCGTGCGTCTACCAATTTCGCCATCCCGGTTATATTATAAACTTTTTATTGTATTATTTTTCAAGGTTAATTGCAAATGACAATATAAATAAAATATTAAGTAAATTTTGTATAAATAAAATTTTTATTTTATGATAAATAATATAACTTTTATGCTTAATTTAATATTTAATTTACAAATTATGAAATCAATTAAGATCTGTAATAAATTTCTAAATTTTTTTAAATCAAAAGGACATACTATTGTTCCTTCTTCCAGTTTAATTCCTGATAATGATTCATCATTATTATTCACAAATTCTGGTATGGTGCAATTTAAAGATGTATTTCTTGGAATAGAAAAACGTAATTATTTACGTGCTACTTCAGTACAACGTTGTCTTCGCGCCGGGGGTAAGCATAATGATTTAGAAAATGTGGGATATACGAATTATCATCATACATTTTTTCAAATGTTAGGTAATTGGTCATTTGGAGATTATTTTAAATATGAATCTCTTCAATGGGCCTGGGAGTTATTAACTCAAATTTATGGTTTATCAATTGAAAAATTATGGATTACAGTATATATAACAGACGATGAAACATATAATATATGGACCAATAAAATTGGCGTACTAAAAGAACGCGTAATACGTATTGGAGATAAAAAAAATTCACCATTATATACATCTGATAATTTTTGGCAAATGTCTGATAATGGACCATGTGGTCCTTGTTCTGAAATATTTTACGATTGTGGTCCTGAATTCCATGGAAATCCACCAGGAAATAAAGAAAATTTTGGTGATCGTTATATTGAAATATGGAATAATGTATTTATGCAATTTAACCGAGAAATTAATCCAAAAACTGGATCTATTAAGTTAACACCATTACCAAAGTATTGTGTTGATACTGGAATGGGTTTAGAGCGCTTAGCCTCTATATTACAAAATGTTCATAATAATTATGAGACTGATTTATTTAAAACATTAATTAAAGCTGCTGCACGTGAAACTAATTGTAATAATTTAAAAAATAATTCTTTGAAGGTTATTGCGGATCATATTAGAGCCTGTGTTTTTTTAATTATTGATGGTGTTTTTCCAGGAAATGATGGAAGAAGTTATGTATTAAGAAGAATTATTCGCCGAGCTATTCGTCATGGTTATAAATTAGGTCAAAATTCAATATTTTTTTATAAATTAGTTAAAGATTTAATTTTTAAGACATATATAGTTTATCCAGAATTAAAGATATCCATAATTAAAATAGAAGAAATTCTTAGAAAAGAAGAAGAACGTTTCAGAAGAACTTTAAAATATGGTATAAAAATATTAGAAGGTATATTATTAAAAAAACCAAATAAATTAGATGGAAAAATTGCATTTATGCTTTACGATACTTATGGTTTTCCAATAGATTTAACTATTGATATTTGTAAAGAATATAATGTTTATTTAGATAAAAATGATTTTATACTTAACATGGAAAAACAACGTAGTAGCGCACGTTTAAGTAGTAAATTTAAAGATATTAGATTAAATGATTATTATATTCTTGATCAAAAAACTAAATTTGTTGGTTATAAATTAGAAACCTGTACATCTAAAATAATAGGATTATATATTGACACTGATTTAGTACAAACAATAAATATTAATCAAGAAGCTTTAGTTATATTAGATAGCACTCCATTTTATGCTGAATCTGGTGGACAAGCTGGGGATATAGGAACAATAAAAAATGATTTCGCATTATTTGTAGTTAATAACACGAAAAAAATAAAAAAAAATATTATTTGTCATTATGGTATTTTAAAATACGGAGTATTAAATATTAATAATAATGTTGTGGCATCGATCGATATATCTTATCGTAAAAAAATTACTAGAAATCATTCAGCTACACATTTATTAAATAGAGCTTTACGTGAAGTTTTCGGGGAAGATATAATACAAAAAGGTTCATTTATAAATTCCAAGAAAATTCGTTTTGATTTTAATTGCAATACACCAATACATTATCAAAATATTCAAAAAATTGAAAAAATTGTAAATAAAGAAATTTTAGAAAATACTTCTACAGAAATTAAATTAATGTCATTTAATAATGCAATTAATTTTGGGGCAATAAGATTATTTAATAAAAAATATGGTAAAAAAGTAAGAGTTGTATCAATTGGAAGATCTATTGAATTATGCGGAGGAACGCATGTTAAATATACAGGAGATATTGGATTATTTAAAATAGTTTCAGAAAATGGAGTTTCTTCTGGAATTAGACGCATTGAAGCAGTAACTGGTGATAGAGCATTATTAATAATGCAAAAATTAAGTAATATTTTTCATGAAATTACTATTGAATTAAAATTACCCCCAGAAGAACTAAAAAAATATATCATCGATATGAAAAATAATATTAAATTATTTGAAAGCGAATTATACAATTTTAGATTTCAGTTTATGTTAAATAAAATTAAAAATTTATTACCTAATGTAATTAATATTAATGGTATTAAAGTATTAATATCCACATTAGATAATGTTGATAATTTACCTATACATAAAATAGTACATGAGTTAAAAAATAAATTAAAATATACTATATTTTTTTTTGTTACTATTAAAGAAAAAAAAATTAATTTATTTGCTAGCGTTACTTCGGATTTAGTTAATAAAATAAAGGCTAATGAATTAATTAATTTTATTATAAAACAAATTGGGGGGAAAGGAGGGGGTAATTCAAATACAGCTCAAGGGATAGGAAATAAAAATAAAAATTTTAAATATATTACAAAAAATGTAATAAATTGGATAAAAAAAACAATTTAAATATATATAATAATAAAAATAAAAAGTAATTTCATAAAAAATATTTATAGAAATAAATTCTATTTTATATTAAGAAATAACTAAATTATCTTATATAATAATACAGAAGCAAGCTAGACAGTCGCTGGTTATTTGAATAAAAATCATAACGAGAGGAAGGTCCGGACTCCACAGAGCAAGATGGCGGCTAACAGCCGTCCGCCGAAAAACATAAGGCGAGGAATAGGACCACAGAGACGAGCGTATTTAAATTACGGTGAAACGCGGTAACCTCCATCTGGAGCAATTCCAAATAGTATGCATTGATGTTGCTCGCGGAGCGTACGGGTAGGGAGCTTGAGTGTTAAAGTAATTTAACATCTAGAAGAATGACTGTCATAACAAAAATTGTTAAAACAAAATCCGGCCTATAAGCTTGCTTCATTTTGAAAACTGAAATTAATAAAAAAGCTCAATATAAGTTATTAATATATCTTTTATTAAAAGATTTGATGAAAATGAATTATTTATAATTAATCGTTTTTCATTAAATTTTTTTAAAACATATAACAGTCTATATTGATCAGTTTTTTTAGCTAATTGATTTAATTTATTTTTATAATGAGGGTAATAACGATTAATATTAGTTATTTTTAATAAAAATAAATCATATATCCATCGTTGAATCAATTCAAAAATTATAAGAATAGGTATTTTTTGTAGTTTTTCGGAAATATTTAATGCGTATTCTATATCTGATTTTATCAAAAATTCTTTTAATTTATTAAGTAATAAATCATATTTTTTGTTTTTTGTATTATTAAATACTATTAATGGTCCTCCGCCTTGTTCAGATAATAAAATATCAGGATTAGAAATATTTTTTTGCTTAAGCCATTCTAATGATTCATTTTTATTAGGTGATTTTAATATAAATTTATAGCATCTAGATAAAATAGTCTTTAATAGGTTATCAATTTTATTACATAAAAGAATAAAAAAACTATTCAAAGGAGGTTCTTCTAACATTTTTAATAATGCATTAGCTGCATTATGATTCAATGTATCTGCCGGGTATAATAAAACAATACGTATTTTAGAATAATGACTAGAAGTATTTATAAAATTTGCTAATTCTCTAATTTGATCAATTTTAATTTCCTTAGAGTGATTATTTAAATTTTTATTTTTTTTATCATTATCTAATAATGATTGTTCAAATATTTCTGGATGTACATACCTGAAATCTGGGTGATTTTTTTTTAAAAACCAGATGCAAGAATTACATTTTTCGCAAATATAATTATTTTTATCAAAATTTTCACATAATAATGATTGTATAAAAATATCTATTAAATATTTTTTTCCAATTCCTTTTGCCCCATAAAATAATATAGCATGAGGTAAGGATAATCTTAATTTTTGTAATTTTTCCCAACTATCATATTGCCAAGGATAAAGTGCGTTATTTGTCATTATATATTATTCTTATGAAGAAAAGATAATAAAAATTTTTTCAATTGATTTTCAATTTTTATAATAGATTCATTTGAGTTAATTATTCTAAAACGTATAGGAAATTTTTTTGCGAGACGTAAATATTCTGTTCGCACAGAATTAAAAAAATCATTTTTTTTTACCTCAAATTTATCTAAAGATTTTGTTATACTTAACCTTTTTTTTGCTATCTCTAAAGGCAAATCAAATAATAATGTTAAATCTGGCTTTATATCTGGATGAACCCATTTTTCTAGTATTTTAATTTTATTTCGTAAAATTTTACGCCCTCCTCCTTGATACGCAAAACTTGAATCAGTAAAACGATCCGAAATAACACATATGCCTTTTTTTAATGCCGGTTTAATTACCTTTGCGATATGCTCACGTCTTGCGGCAAACATTAACAATGTCTCTGTTTCCGGATGCATTGGTTTATGTAATAATAAATTACGTAATATCTCTCCCAAGGGAGTTCCCCCAGGTTCTCTTGTAAAAATTACATTTATATTAAATGTTTTTAATAATTTTATAATATATTTGATATGTGTCGATTTTCCTGATCCATCAATGCCTTCAAAAGTAATAAATTTAGAAAAAAATTGGTAATTATATTTAATCTTCATTTTTTTATAAAATTTTAGAAATATTTTTTAATTTCTTTAAAAATTTATTAAATAAAAAATTAGTTCCAATATTTTTTATTTAATAAATTTAAATTTTTAAATAGATTATACTGTATAAAATTTTTTAATAAAATAGAAATTAATAAATTTGATAAAAAATTTTTTGTTATTAATAATTTTAAAAAGGTAAATTAAATTTATGAAAAAAAATATATTCTTCAATAAAAATTGGATTTTTTTACAAAATCAACTATTTTCTATATGCATTAAAAATAATATTAAAAATTTTTTTGTTCCTTTAACTAATTTGGGATTATTGGAGTTTAGTGGTCATGATGCTGCTTCTTTTTTACATAATCAGTTAACAAATAGCGTTAAGTATTTAAGTACTGAAAAAACACAATTAGCTGGTTATTGTTCATCAAAAGGTAAGTTGTTAGTCACTATGATTCTTTGGAAAATTGATAATAAAATTATACTTTTATTTCCATATGAATTATTATCATCATTTCAAAAAAAAATAAAAATTTTCATTTTACGTTCTAAGGTTAAATTCAAAGATATTACTCATAAACATCTTATATTTGGTTTAATTGGAAAAAAAATAGCATATTTTTTAAAAACTTGGTTTCCAAATTTACCTAAAAAACCTTATGATAAAATTGATAATGTATTTGGAACTTTAATACGAATAACTAATTTTAATGAAATTCCACGTTATCAATGGATAACAGCAAATAATATTATTGGTATTAAAATATGGGAAATATTAATTAAAAAATTTCCTGTAGCCAATACATTTGAATGGTCATTTTTTGATATCCAATCCGGAATACCTCAAATTACTTTAGAAACACAAGAAAAATTTATACCACAAATGATTAATTTTGAATTAATTGGTGGAATTGATTTTAAAAAGGGTTGTTATCCAGGTCAAGAGATTATTGCTCGTATGCAATATTTACGTAAAATAAAATATCGTATGATGTTAGCTGTAATTAATTTTACTAATGAAAATAAAAATATTATTTTTTTTATTAAACCAGGTGTTAATATTTTTTCTGAAGAAAATTCAATAAAACCTTGTGGAAAAATTGTTAACACTGTAAAAATAGAAGATAATAAAATTAATTGTCTTGTTAAGGTTAAACTTGATTATATACAAAATAAAAAAAAAATTTATATTAATTCAGTTCATAGACTATTATTAGTATTTCAAAAATTACCATATTTTATAGTAAATATTTAGGTATTTATAATAAATTTAGGAGGAGAAGGCATATTGGGAGATATTGTTAAAACTTCAAAACCATTTTTAGTAACTAATATAGTATGTTCCCATTGCGCTGAAAGACTTCTGTCTTTAGTTCGAATGGTCCATCCATCACTCATTTCTTTTATTTCTCTTTTTCCTGCATTAATCATGGGTTCCACTGTAAATATCATTCCAGTTTTTAATTTTTCTAATGTTCCAGGAATACCATAATTCATAACCCTTGGTTCTTCGTGAAAATTTTTTCCAATTCCATGTCCACAAAATTCACGTACTACACTATATCCAGATTTTTCTGCGTGTTTTTGGATTGCATATCCTATGTCACCTAAATGTACTCCTGGTTTAATTTTTACAATCCCAATCCACATGCATTCAAAAGCAATATTACTTAAACGTTTTGCTTTTAATGATGGTTCTCCAACATAAAACATTCGACTGGTATCGCCATAATAACCATTTTTAATAACAGTAATATCAATATTTAAAATATCCCCTTTTTTAAGAATTTTATTTCCAGGTATACCATGGCAAATTATATCATTAATAGAAGTACAAATTGATTTTGGAAATGGTATATGCCCTTTGGGACAATAATTTAGAGGAGCTGGTATAGTATATTGTATATTAACCATATAATTGTGACAAATTTTATTAAGTTCTTCTGTGGTAATTCCTGGTTTAATAAAGGGAGTAATATAATCTAAGACTTCTGCGCTTAATTTTCCTGCTATACGCATTCCTTTGATATCATTATCATTTTTAATTGAGATTTTATGCATATTTAATATTTTAAATAGTAATTAAAATTTTTTAAAACTATTGTAATGTAAAAATTTAACATTTTAAAATTGTATTTTTATATCAAGTTAATATATTTTACATTTAATAAAGTATATTTTTTATAGAATAAAGTATATTTTTTATAGAATAAAGTATATTTTTTATAGAAAAAAGTATATTTTTTATAGAATAAAGTACATATTTTATCATTTATTAAATTAAAGTATATATCTTCTTATATTAAAGAATGTATCTTGTATAATAATTTATATAATATAATATACTTATAAGTTTAGAATTTATAAAGGTTTAATTATTTATAAAAAATAAATTCAATCTAACCTAGAATGTAGCTTAGAATGATATCTAAAAATTTATCTAATATTAATTAAATTTAGAGGGCATTATGTCTATTACAATGCGTCAAATGTTAGAGGCTGGTGTTCATTTTGGGCATCAAACTCGTTTTTGGAACCCCAAAATGTCACCTTATATTTTTGGTCATCGTAATAAAATTCATATCATAAATCTTGAAAAAACTCTTTATATGTATGAAAAAGCTATAAAATATATTCATCAATTAGGATTTAGTCGAGGTACAATTTTATTTGTCGGAACAAAGCGTCAGGCTAAAGGTATTATAGCTAATGAAGCAATACGAGCCGGTATGCCTTTTATTGATCAGCGTTGGCTTGGTGGCTTATTAACTAATTTTAAAACTATAAAAACATCAATTAAACGCTTAGAAGAAATGGATTTATTCATTACAAATGGTTCGATTAGAAAACTGAGTAAAAAAGAAGCGTTATTATTTTATAGAAAACAAATGAAATTAAATAGAGTTATTGGTGGTATTAAAAATATGAATATTATTCCAGATGCAATTTTTATAATTGATGTTGGTTATCATAAAGGAGCCGTTTCTGAGGCGTTAAAGCTTAATATCCCAATAATTGGCGTAGTTGATACTAATCATTCTCCAGATGGAATTAATTACGTTATTCCGGGAAATGATGATTCAGCAAAAGCAATTGCATTATATACTAAAGGAATTGTTGATGCTTTTTTGGATGGCGTTAATTCAATTAATAATGCAATAAATAAATAATAGTTAAAGATTATTAAATAATTTTTTTAAATATGGAAAAAATATAATGATAAAAATTTCAGCCAAAGCGGTTGGGGAGTTACGTTTTAAAACATTAGCTCCTATTATGGAATGTAAAAAAGCATTAATAGAGGCTAATGGTAAATTATCTAAAGCTGAAGAAATATTGCGTATTAAATTAGGTAAAAAAATATTAAATATATCAAATAGAAATGCTAAAGAAGGAGTAATAGCAATTTATATTTCTAAAAAAGTGGGCTCTTTAGTTGAAATTAATTGTGAAACTGATTTTGTGGCGAAAAATAATGAATTTATTAATTTTTCTAAAAAAATTGCTAAATTAATTACAGAAAATTCGCCAATTAATTTAGATCAACTTAATAACTTAAAAATTAAAAATAATCTATTAACTATTGACGAAAAACGCAAAGAATTAATTAGTTGTATTGGTGAAAATATAAAAATACGTCGTTTTAAATTGTTTAAAACAAATAGTAATTTAATTTCTTATTTACATGAAAATAAAATTGGAGTTATTGTGGAATATGATGGCGATAATGAGGTAGCCGGAAAAGATGTTGCGATGCATATTGCGGCAATGAGGCCAATTGCATTATCTTCAGACAAAATACCTAAAAAAATAATTGAAAAAGAATATTCTCTTGCGGTATTAAAAGCGCAACAATTAGGAAAATCTATAAATTTAAATACTAGAATTATTGATAATTTTATGAAAAAATTTTTTAAAGAAGTATCGTTATTAAATCAAATTTTTATTAAAAATAATCAACAAACTATTGAGAAAATGTTAAAATTTAATAAAATTACTATAAAATCTTTTTCAATATTTATTCTTGGGGAAGATATATAACTAATTTTGAAATTATTATTAAAATTTTATAATTATATTATTTAAAAATTTTTATATGATAAAACCTATTTATAAACGTGTTCTTCTTAAATTATCAGGTGAAGCATTAATGAAGGGAAATTCTTATAACATTAATTCTTCTGTGATTAAAAATATGATTTCTGATATTGCTGAAATTGTTTCTTTGGGAGTGGAATTAGCTATTGTTATTGGGGGTGGTAATATTTTTAGAGGTATTTCAAATAAAATACAAGGTATAGATCGTTCTACTGCTGATTATATGGGAATGTTGGCTACAATTATAAATTCTTTAGCGTTATTTGATATGCTAAATAAATCTGGAATTATATCTCATGTAATGTCGGCAATTAGTATTGAAAAATTTTTAGAATCATATATTCCTTTAAACGCAATTAAATATTTAGAAGAAGGAAAAGTTGTGATTTTTGCGGGAGGGACAGGAAATCCATTTTTTACAACAGATACTGCTGCTGCGTTAAGAGGAGCGGAAATTAAAGCAGAAATTATACTTAAAGCAACTAAAGTTGATGGAATTTATAATACCGATCCAAATAAAGATTTATCTGCAATTAGTTATAAAAGTATTACTTTTGATGAAGTAATTTCTAAAAGATTAAAAATTATGGATTCAACTGCATTTTCTTTTTGTCGTGATCAAAAATTACCTATTAAGGTTTTTTCAATTATTAAATCAGGAGCATTAAAACGAGTAATAGAAGGAAAAAATGAAGGTACTTTAGTTTATGTATAATTTTATTATATAATTTGAAAATTATTTTTTTATTAGTTTAGTTTTAGAAAATTTAAATTTAATCTTAAGGAAATTTATATTATGACAATTATTGATATAATAAAAAATACTGAACAAAAAATGTTAAATACTATAAAAATTTTAAAAGAAAATTTAAAAAAAATACGAACTGGACGCGCTAATATAAGTATGTTGGATTATATTCAAGTAAAATATCATGAAAATTTAACGAAACTATTAAAAATTGCTAATGTTATTTTAGTTAATTCACATACTATTAGTATACAACCCTTCGAACAAGAAATGACTTCTATTATAAAAAAAGCAATTAATGAAGCTAATTTAGGATTAAATCCAACAATTCAAAATGATGTGATTTATATATCAATTCCTCCTCTAACAAAAGAACGAAGAGAAGAAATTGTTAAATTAATAAAAAATATAACAGAAGAAACTAAAATTTCTATTAGAAAAATACGTAGAGATTCTAACGAAATTTTAAAAAAATTACTTAAAAATAAAATTTTATCAATAGATGATGAGTATCGAAATCAACATAATATACAAAAATTAACTGATAAATTTATTTTAGAAATAGATCAATTATTAATTAATAAAGAAAAAGAAATATTAACATTTTAATTAGATTTTATATATCTATTTTAAGATTTAATTTAATAAAGATTTTTATTAATTTTTGTATTTTTATATAAAATGTTTAATTCATTTAATTGTTTTTTATCAACAATAGATGGGGTATTTGTAAGTAAACATTGTGCGTTTTGAGTTTTTGGGAAAGCAATTACATCACGAATAGATTTAGATCCTGTCATTATTGTAATTAAACGATCTAACCCAAATGCTATACCTCCATGTGGGGGTGCTCCATATTTCAAAGAATTAAGTAAAAATTCAAATTGAGTTTTTACGATTTCATCATTAATATTTAATACTTTAAATATATTTTTTTGTATTTTTGCATTATGAATACGAATTGACCCCCCTCCTATTTCTCGTCCATTAATTATAAGATCATAAGCTTTAGAAAAAATTTTTTCTGGATTAGTAAGAATAAAATCTTCATACCCATCCTTTGGAGCGGTAAAAGGGTGGTGTCTTGCTATCCAATTATTATTAGTTTCGTCATATTTAAACATTGGAAAATTAATTACCCATAAAGGACGCCAATTATTATCAAATATATTATTTTTTTTTCCAAAATCACTGCAACCTATTTTAATACGTAATGCACTCATAAAATTATTAACAATATTTTTTTCGTCAGCTCCCAAAAAAATTATATCACCATTTTGGGCTTTTGTTTTATAGATAATTTTTTCTAGAGTTAAGTTATTAAAATATTTAATAATTGGAGATTTTAAACCATCAAGTCCTTTAGAAATTTTATGAATTTTAATGTATACTAATCCTTTTGCGCCATGAGTTTTTACAAATTGTGTGTAAGAATCTATTTCATTTCGTGAAATATCCAATCCACCTGGTATTTTTAAACCAATTATTTTACCATTTTTCATGTTGGCAATTTTAGAAAAGAGTTTAAAATTAACATTTTTCATTATATTTGTTAAATTTGTAAAAATTAATTTTATACGCGTGTCTGGTTTATCTGATCCGTATAATTTTATAGCAGTAGACCATTCAATAATAGGAAATGGATTTGGTAATTTAATATTAAGTGTTTTATCAAAAATAACACGAATCATGTTTTCAAATAAACTACGTATTTCTTCTTCATTCATAAATGAAACTTCACAATCAATTTGCGTAAATTCTGGTTGACGATCAGATCTTAAATCTTCATCACGAAAACATTTTGTAATTTGATAATAACGATCAAAATTTGCAATCATTAATAATTGTTTGAATAATTGGGGTGATTGCGGAAGAGCAAAAAATTTTCCTGGATTGATGCGTGATGGAACTAAATAATCACGCGCACCCTCTGGTGTTGATTTACCTAATATAGGGGTTTCAATCTCAATAAATTTTTTAGAATCTAAAAATTTTCTTATTTCCATTGTTACTTTGTGTCGTAATCGTAAATTTTTTTGCATATGTTTATAACGCAAATAAAGTACACGATATTTTAAATTAGTAACTTCTAATATATTTTCTTCGTCTATTTGAAATGGAAGAGTTACTGAGGAATTTAATATTTTTAATTTTCTACATAATATTTCAATATTTCCAGATATTAAATTAGTATTATTAGTTTTATTAGGTCTTTTACGCACTTTTCCAATAATTTGTAAACAAAATTCACTACGAATTATTTTAGAAATTTTAGATATTTTTATATAATTAGGGTCGCAAACTATCTGCACTAATCCCGTATAATCACGTAAATCTATAAAAATGATTCCACCGTGATTGCGTTGTCGATGTACCCATCCACATAAACTAATAACCTGGTTAAGTAATTTTTCTGTGATATTTCCGCAATAATGTGTTCTCATAGTATAAATATGTGTAAAATTTGTATTTTAAAAAATATTTATTTAAAAATTAAATTTATTGATAATAATTTAAATTCTATTTAAAATTAAACGATTTTATTATACACTTAATATAGATTAAAATTAATAATTTAAATTAAATTTATTAATATAATTAAATTTTTTTAAAAAATTTCTTATATTACTATTTACTAGTAAATATTTATATAAATTTTATTTATTGGGGTATAAAAATATGATGGTTTTATATTCAGGTACAACTTGTCCATTTTCTCAGAGATGTCGTTTAGTTTTATTTGAGAAAGGTATGGATTTTGAGATTCGTGATATTGATCTTTTTAATAAACCAGAGAATATTTTTAGGATGAATCCATATGGTCAAGTACCTATATTAGTTGAGCGTGATCTAATTTTATATGAGTCAAATATTATTAATGAATATATTGATGAACGTTTTCCTTATCCTCAATTAATGTCATCTGATCCATTAATGAGAGCTAGGGCGCGATTGATGTTATTAAATTTTGAAAAAGAAATATTTACTCATTTATATATACTGGAAAATGAAAAAAATAAAACTTCTATTAAATTTTATAAAAGAGCACGTGAAGAGATTCGTGATCGTTTAATTACTTTGGCTCCATTATTTTTAAAAAATAAATATATGTTAGGTGATGAATTTTCAATGTTAGATGTAGTCATAGCCCCTTTATTATGGCGTCTTGATTATTATGGTATTAATTTATCAAAATCTGCTTCTCCTTTAATGAAATATGCTGAACGAATTTTCTCTCGTCCATCTTATATGGAATCTTTAACTCCAGCAGAAAAAATTATGCGTAAATAATTTTTGAGTTATTTTATTAATAATAAAAATATTTTTTGTAAACTATTTTATTTTTTGTATTTTTAAAATATCAGTTTATAATATATTATTTAATAATATTTTTGTTATGTTAGAGATTTAAATTTATTAGATATCTCTGTTAAGTTGTATAATAGATACAAAAAATGTATGATTAGTGTATTATTGAAAATAATATATTATTATGGTAAAAATTAATTCAAATAAAAATGTTCATTGAAATTTGTTTTAATAATTTGTTTTAATGAAAAAATTATATTAAATATTACTCGTGAAGCGATTAATAAATTAATTTAAATAAAAATTTAATTTCTTTTAATGCATATTTTAATGGTTTTATTGAAAAAATATTTATATCAGTTGTTTATATAAACATAATTTATTTCAAGGAAAATAAATAAAATAAGGCGCAATATTTAAAATTTTATAAATTAAAAAAAATTCAATATTATCAAAAAAAATAATTATATATTTCACAAATTTTAATGTTTAATAATAAAAATATTAGTACAAATAATAATTTTAGTAATAAATTTCAGATTTTTTAAAAATATTAAATAATATAATGCTGGCTTAGCTCATCTGGTAGAGCGCCTGACTTGTAATCAGGGGGTAGTAGGTTCAAGTCCTACAGCCAGCGCCAACGTAAATTAAAATTTTTATTATTAAAATTATTTTTTCGTTAATTTTAGGAAAAATTTTTATTTTTGTGTGTCATTATAAAATGTCCTAATTTTTTAGCTTTTGTATTTAGGTAGTGATTATTAAAAGGATTTCTGTTTACTAAAATAGATATACGCTCAACTACAGTGACACCAAATTCTTTCAAAGCAGCGACTTTATTAGGATTATTGGTCATCAATCGAACTTTATTTATACCAAAGTGATCGAACATTGATTTAAGATTTTTATAATTTCTTTGATCATCCGCAAATCCTAATTTTTGATTAGCTTCTACTGTATCAGCTCCTTCGTCTTGTAATTTATAAGCTCGTAATTTATTAATTAAACCAATACCTCTTCCTTCTTGTCTTAAATAAAATAATACACCTTTATTTTCTAAAGCAATTTTTTTTAATGCTGTTTCTAATTGAGCGCCACAATCACAACGTTGACTAAACATAGCGTCTCCAGTTAAACATTCTGAATGAATTCTTATAAGTATTGTTTCAAAATTATTTAAAACGCCTAGTGTAATTGCTAAATGTTCTTTTCCTGTTGTATCAACAAATGCATGTAATTGAAAAGTAGCCCAAGGTGTTGGTAAATTACAGGTAGTTATATACTTCAGAGTTTCTTCATCATATGACATAAAAACCTCAAAAATAAAAAATATATAAAGTAACTCTGAAAAATTATATTTTATTTTTTATTAAATTAATAATAAAAAATTTTTTATTTAAATATATTTTTATATAAAAATATAATTTATCAAAATTATATGAACTAATTAAAAATTTTTTTTAAATAATTCTTTATTAATTAATTTATTTAAAAAATTAATAATTATATAAATAAAATTTTTAGATAATTTGTATAAGTTTATAAAAATAAAATGAATTGAATTAATATCGTATAAAATTATTTTTAATTAATATTTTATATAAATAATTTTATATAAATATATAAATTATTAATTATCTATAATTTTATTGATTAATTTTCTATTTAATGTAGGGGATAATAATTTTATAAAAGAATAAACATAGCCAGGCAAATAAGTGCCTTGTTTAATTATTACGCGTGATACAGTAGTCCCAAATAAATGATTAGCTGAAATTGAACGAATATTTTTATCGCGATTAGAATCAAATGCTATGCTAGCAATAATACCAATACCTATACGCAGCTCAACATATGTTTTAATAATATCAGCATTTATTGTTTCTAGAATAATATGGGGGGTAAGTTTTTGTAGAAAAAATTCACGATCAAGTTTGATTCTACCAGAAAATGCTGAATCATATGTTATTAATGGATAATTTGATATTTCTTTTAAAGAAATAGAATTTAATAAAAGCAAAGGATGATCTAATGGTACTATAATAATATATCCCCATTGATAACAAGGTATAGAAATTAATTTATCATTAGGAGGTAATATTTCAGTGGCAATTGCGATATCAGCTTGATCGTTTTGTATCATTTCTGCAATTTGTTTAGGATTACCTTGTAATAAAGATAATTTAACTTTTGGAAATTGAATAGTAAATTCTTTTACGATTTTAGGTAATGCATAACGCGCTTGCGTGTGAGTAGTTGCAATAGTTAAATTTCCAGTATCATGCATAGAAAATTCTTTACCTATTTTTTTTAAACCTTCTATTTCTTGCATAATTATTTCAACTGAACGTAATATAGCTTGACCAGGCTTTGTAAGTCCGCGAATTCTTTTGCCATGACGCGTAAAAATATCGATACTTAATTCTTCTTCAAGTTCAATAATTGCTTTTGATACACCGGGTTGGGAAGTATATAAAGCTTTAGCTGCTTCTGTTAAATTAAAATTTTGTCGCACAGCTTCTCGTACGAAACGGAATTGATGAAGATTCATCGCATATTTTCTCTGTACTTTATAAAAATAAAATTTAAATATATATTTTTTCTTATTTTTTAACCAATAAATTGTAATTTTTATTATTATAAGCAAATAAATACTAATCTTTTAGAATAAAAAGAAATTATATTATAATTTTAAATATTGTAAATTATATCTTATTATTATTTTTTATGGTATAGATAAGTATTATATTATCATATAATATCAATGTTATTTAGGAAAATTAGATGTATCATTATGATAAATATGATATTAATAAGTAAATTAAATATTAATTTATTAACTAATATTATATGTTGTCCTGGTAAAGATTTTTTTTACTATCTAATTCTATTAAATTACCTCAAATAAAAAAAATATTATAAAATGTTTTAACAAAGATTATCAAAATGATATTAGAAAAATTTCATTAAATATTTTTGGATATATTAATTCTTGTGGGTACTATATCTTGGTTTAGATAAAGATAGAAATGAATATTTCAAATATTAATTGGCGGTTCTTAGGGAAAAACTTAGTATCGGAAAAATAATTAGACTGTTTTTTTATGCAATTAAGCTTCAAATATTATCCATCGTATTTTATAAGTTATTTACAGTATCGAATAAAAAATAAATATTTTATAAATACCGTGAAACACGTAGGAATTATTATTTGATGCGTAAAATTATTAAAAATAATGTTATTGTTAATGATTATTGGAAGATATTTTATGAAAATGACCGTAAAAAAGAAAATGTAAATTTTTTAGAAGATCATGTTATAGCTCTATTTTATATTTTTGAAAAAATATTTAAAATTTAATTTTGATAATAATTTTAATCTTAGTATTTGGATTAATAGCAATGAATATTCAGAAGAACTTAAATGTTTTTTAAAAAAACCGAAACAATTTAAAGTAATTAAAATTAATTTTATAAAATTTACTAATAGTAGAGGTTTTTCAATTACATATAATTTACGTATAAAATTAATTATACCGAAGAACTTTGTGCGATAGATGGATATATTACAAAATCATTTTTTATATGAAGATAGTTAATTTTCATTCATTTATTATATGTCATTGATTTTAATTCATTTATTATAGATTCATATACGTCATGATAAAAGTATTTATTTTGTATTACATGGTTTAAATATATTTTTAAAAAAATATCAATTATCTGTTTATAAAAAAATATCGTTATTTCGACGAGTAAATTATTTTTTTTCATAAGTAATTATTTACTTTAATTTTATGAAAATCTGAGATTTAATTTTTTTTTAAAACTGTTAAATGTTTTAAATAATATTATTACAGATTATAAATCGGTTATTTTTGTATCAAGTTTAACTGTAGAAAATATTATAGTATTAAAAGATTTAATTCTTCGTAATAATTTTAATATTAATATTTTTACATTAAATACTGGTCGTATATATACTAAAACATTTTATATACTTAATAAAATTTATTTAACTTATAAATATAAAATTATAGTATATTATCCTTTATATACTAAAGTTAAGAATTGTATTCTTAAAAATGATATAAATACATTTTATGATAGCATTCAAATACGAAAAAAAGTTGTTATATACGCAAAGTAAAATCATTATTAATTGGTTGGAAAAGCATATTTGGAATTATATTAATACCTATAATGTTCTATTATAATAATACTTCATCTATTAGTTATTGGCATGTACTCGCCTCCCATTGAGAAAATGGATATATTTGTTCCGGAAAGTTACAAAAAGGAATTTAGGTTTGTTTTATAAATATAAGGATTAAAATAAATAATTTTGAAAATGATACTTTTTATCAAAATTATTTAAAATAATTTATATCTTAATTAATTAGAATTTGAAAATATTCATACTATGAAAGAAGTCTCTTTTAAGTGTAATAATCCAGTATTACTTTTTTTGGGAGAAAAAAATCAGTAGTATTATTACGTTTAGCGGAAAAAGTATTTAGATCTAGTTATTTTCTATTTCCAATAGTTCATATTGATACCGGGTATAATTTTTCAGAAGTAATTTCATTTAGAGATAACTGTATTTAAAACTTGGTAAGACATTAATTGTTGGATCAGTGGAGGGGGAGCTGTTATAGATTACGTAAACCCGATATTGATTTTCGAAATTTCGCGCAATTTTATTCTCTTAGAAACAAAATCTCAACGTACAGAGTTATGGAATTTATATAATATTTGAGTTTATTTCGGAGAAAATATACGTTTTTTTCCAATTTATTAATAAATTTATATAAATTAATATATAATATGAATTTAAAAGCACCAAAAAAAAACAAAATGTTTTTAAAAAACATAGTTTATTACGCTTTATTACAGTCGGTTTTATTGATGATGGTAAAATCATATTAATTGGTCGATTTTTATTTGATAGTAAAAATATTTTTATTAATTAATTAAATACCATGTCTCGTATAAAATAAAAAACGCATAATAAGTGGTCATGATATAGATTTATCATTTTTAACTAATAATTTAGAATCTGAGTGCGAATAAAAAGTATAATAATTAATGTTGCGTATCGTTATTTTACTATATTAAAAAAAATATTATAGTTGATATACGTAGGGGTAGGGATACGAATAATATACACGAAATATAATTACGGGAGCATCACGTATTCTTATTGATATATTAAAAATAAAATTTAATACTAATATTTATAACTTAAATTTAAGCATCATTCAATTCCTTGCGTATTTACTTAAAATTAAGCATATAATAGATTTTATAAATTAAAATCAAATTTTTTATAAACGTATAATTTATGTTTATAAAAAATTTGTAAAAGAGATTAATTTATAAAGCATTAATACTATTCCAATTTCAAATTTAAATGGTTATAATATAATTATAGAAAGTAATAATATTCATGGTATCATGGTTCAACGTTAATCTTATTATCATTATTAGAATATTTAAATACAAATAAAAAAAATAGATAAAAAAAACCATTATGTTTTTCTGTGCAATTATTAGTTCGTTATAACGATTATGTAGTTAAAGATTTTAGAGATTATATGGGGCGAGTTGAATTTGGTGTAATTTGAAAAAATGATTATTTAATAGTAGAACCAAGAAGAAAAAAAATTGTTTAAAATATTCAAATTCTAAATAAATCATGTGATATAGTGGTAATTGAACAATCCTTGATTTTAATTATAAAAAAATATTTAGGTATTTCACGTAGTAATATACTTCTTTTTTCCTTTAAGAGACTGTATTTATTAAGATCAATTAATACTAATATCAGAAGCACTAGTTTATTTATTTTAATTAATGAAATTACTTTTAAAACAGTGTTCTCTGGAATTATTATATTATGATTTTACATAAAATTTAATATTTATATAAAATAATTCTTTATAGGTATAATTTGATTTTACTGCACGGGAAAAGGAGCGTGTTTATTGAAAAAGGCAGATACGATATTATAAACTAATGAATTATTAATACTATAGCTCTCAGGCTAAATATGTTTTTTATTAGAATATGTTTTAAAAAACATTTTATTGCACATATATAATTAATTGTCTTTTTATTAAATACGCCTTTAAATATAAAGTAGTATATTTAAAAAAAATTAAAAAAAAGGGAATCCAATGTTATTTGATTGTACTAATTAGGAATTAAGTACTTTAAAAAAATATAATATTAAAGAAAAATATTCTAAGTATTACTGTTGTATTAGTTGTAGCTTCTTCATCTAAAAAACTTACTAAAACAAAATGTATCTCGGAGTATTGTATTATTCATTTCTATGTCGTATTATTTACTTTTATTTTAAAAAATAATTATTTAAAACATATTCCAATAAGTGATACATTAATAAAGAATATGGATGGTGATAATATATTCTTAACTTCTAAAAAATTGTTTAAATTAGGATTTTTACCCACAACCCAGGTCTTATAGTAGTCGAAAATTATAGTATTTCAAATCAATAAATTATAAGATTAATTTATTAGATTTAAAAAAAATATTTCGATTTGAAAAGATCGGTTCTTATTGTGATTAGGGAATCTTTAAAATTATGTTAAAATTAAATTTTTATAAATTTATAAAGAACGAAGATAATATTTTGCAATTTCTATTAAGATTTTTTTATCTTCATAATAGTTAAAGTGGTTCGAATATTTATATTTAGTACATTTTGTTTATGATTTTTTATTAATATTTTTTTATATAATTATGTAACGTATGTAATTAAATTTAGCGTTATTAATTCTAAAAAAAATAATTTCAATTATTAAATTAGGTTATGTTGTTTTATTGTTTTTTAAAATATAAAAAATTCTTTCTATTTTATATTACGAGAACCATGAGCAAAAATAATAATTACCTGTTTCTTAAAAAGAATTTTTTTAATTTTATTTATAATATTTTGTTAATAATAAGTTTAATATATTTTCATTAAAATAAATAACAAAAATATTTAATAATTTTATCTAATAAATTTATTGTTAAAAACATAATAAATTTTTATATAATTATTAATTTAAATAAATAAGGAAGAAATTAATGAATTTTAATGTTAAATTAATTAATTCAACGACATCAATTATGTTTTTAAAAACAGATTGTTTTGTGATTGGTATTTTTAAAAACAATAAATTATTAGATATTGTTAAAGATATTAATAAATATGATGAAATTACAAATATACTTAAATCAGGGGATTTAAATAAAAATTAAGAAATATACAAAAAATAAATACTAAACGTATTTTATTAATTAGTTTAGGTGATAAAAAAAAATATCAAAGAATTTAATTTTATAAAAATAATACAAGTTATTATGAATGTTTTTTATAATATAGGCGCTAGTAATTTGTTATTAACATTACCATTTAATACAATTAAGCAATATAATTTATCATATTTGATTATTAAAACTATTATTATTATTTCCAATAATTTATATCAATCAGATGCGCAAAAAAGTAAAAAAAGAACTAGTTAAAATTAATATTAAAAAAATATTTTTTCTTTATATGAGGAAAATTATATTGACGGAAAAATGCTATTACTTTTGGGTTCACGATTTCTAAGGGAATTGAATTAACTAAAAATTTAGGTAATTTATCTGCTAATATTTATACTTCAACTTATTTAGAAAATATTTTTAAAAAATTAAGCTATGATTATAAAATGGATATAGAATTAAATATGGGTGGTTTATTATCAGTTACCAATGGAATCTATGAATTTCTAAAATTAATTATAATAAAATATATGAATAAAAAATTTAAAGAAGCACCCATAGTTCTTGTTGGTAAAGGTATTACATTTGATACCGGTGGTATTTCAATAAAATTTAGTTACTCTATGGATGAAATAAAATATGATATGTGTGGGAGCGACTTTTGTTTTAGGTACTTTATATACTATTTATGTTATTTCTGAAATAAATTTGGAGTTAAATGTAATTGATATTATTGTGTCTAGCGAAAATATGTTATTCGGAAATTCAATAAAACTTAATGATATTGTTGTTTTAATGTCGAGTAAAATTATCGAAATAATCGAAACTAATATCGAGGGGTAGGCTTATATTATGTGATATTTTAATTTATGTAGAATGCTTTAAACTATCTATTGTAATAGATATCGCAACATTAATCGGAGCCTATTTTAGTTAATTTAGGTTATCATAATGAAGAACTTTTTATTCGTAACGATAAGAGATATAATGAAATTAGTATTAGATCTTTTAAAAGTCGAGAAAATAAGTGGTGATACGTATGGAATATGCTAATTGAAGATATATATCAAAAACAATTAAAATCTAATTTTGCGGATATTTCTAATATGGAAGATTTATCAACAGAAAATATTATTGCCGTTTATTTTTTAGAAAATTTTACAAAAAAATATATTTGGGCACATTTAGATACTACTGGTGTAGTTTGAAAAGTGAGGATAAAGAGGGGTTACTTAACATCCGTTAGCGCTATTAACTTATTATTTAATGTTAAAATCACCTAATATAAATTTTAAATAATCATTCAATATGAAAATTGCTACTTGGAATATTAATTCTATTAAAGTTCGTTTACCTCATATTTTACGATGGTTAACTAATAACCCAGATATTAGTATTTTATGTTTACAGGAAACTAAAATTACTAATGATCAATTTCCTGTTTCTGAGATTGAATCAATAGGCTTTAAGGTTATATTCGTTGGACAAAAATCTTATAATGGTGTTGCCATTTTATCACG
Source organism: Candidatus Profftella armatura (Diaphorina cf. continua) (assembly GCF_016593155.1). Classification (GTDB taxonomy): domain Bacteria; phylum Pseudomonadota; class Gammaproteobacteria; order Burkholderiales; family Burkholderiaceae; genus Profftella; species Profftella armatura_A. The sequence continues at coordinate 426,751 of NZ_AP023215.1, forward strand.
TTTTGTAATAAATAATATTATTATAAATAATCCGTATTTTCCAGATAAAAACCAGCGTTTAATTACATGTACGATAGCTGGTTTTCGTATTATTTGTATCTATGTTCCTCACGGAGAATCGTTAGAATCACCTAAATATCAATATAAATTAAATTGGTTATATGCATTAAAAAGATTAGTTTCTAAAGAACTTTTTTTTTATAAAAAATTAATATTATTAGGTGATTATAATATTGCACCAGAAGATTGTGATGTATATAATCCAGTATTATTAAAAAATAAAATAACATTTTCTCATCTTGAGCGATCTGTTTTTTTTGAAATTCAAAATTTAAATTTTATTGATATTTTTAGATTATTTCATAAAGAAAAAAATTTATATACTTGGTGGGCTTATAGAAAAATGAGTTTTACTCGTAATATTGGGTTACGTCTTGATCATATATTAATGACTCCTTATTTAGCTAAATTTTGTAAATCTTGTATTATTGACATAGCTCCTCGTTCATGGGGGCGACCATCTGATCACGCTCCTGTAATTGCTACTTTAGATATTTCTTTTTGATTAATTTTAAAATTAAATATTATTTAAATTTTTAAAAACAAATAATTATTTAAAATAATTTTATAAAATAGCTTTTTTTTAAATAGTCTTTTAAAAAGTGTGTTATTATTGAATATAATATTTTAATAAATTTTTTATAAAAATAATATTTAAGAGGCTAGTAATAGCTTTTATTTTTTTTTATAAATTACTGTAATATAATTATATTTTTAAATACTCTATTATTTGTTAAAGTTGAAGTTTTATGACAATTAAAAACAATATTAAAGCTTCTATTATCTTAGATAATTCTCGTACTAAAAATGATACAGGATCTCCAGAAGTACAGGTTGCTTTATTAACTTCACGTATTAATGATTTAAATATTCATTTTAAATTACATATCAAAGATAATCATTCTCGTCGCGGTTTAATTATGATGGTAAATCGTAGAAAAAGTTTACTGTCTTATCTTAAAAATAAAGATATAAATCGTTATCGTTTATTAATTAATAAACTTCATTTACGAAAATAATTAATTATTTTATTAATAATTTAATATAATTTTAATTATATGCCCGCATTAATTAATGGATGCGGGCATTTAAAATTAATGCAAAATAAAATTAAAATAATTAAAAATTAATGTTACAAGAAAGGAAATTTTTTGTTTAATAAAATTATTAAAGAATTTAAATATGGTTCACATAAAATTTCTATTGAAATTGGTGAAATTGCTCGTCAAGCTACTAGTTCAGTATTAGTATCTATAGAAGATACAGTGATACTAGCAACAGTAGTTTCTTGTAAAAATCCTAAATCAACGCATAATTTTTTTCCTTTAACTGTTGATTATATAGAAAAAACTTATGCGGCAGGTCGTATTCCAGGTGGTTTTTTTAAACGCGAAGGAAAACCCTCTGAAAGAGAAACAATAATTTCTCGCTTAATTGATCGCCCAATTCGTCCATTATTCCCGGAAGGATATTTAAATGAAATACAGGTTGTTATTTATGTTTTATCAGTAAATCCACAAATTGATCCAGATATTGCTTCTATAATTGGGGTATCAACAGCTCTTTCTATTTCTGAATTGCCATTTTTAGGTCCATTAGGAGTGGCAAGAGTTGGTTATATTGATGGTAAATATATTCTTAATCCAACTACGGAACAATTAAAAAAATCACATTTAGATTTATTAGTTGCAGGAACTGAAAAAGCTATAATAACTGTTGAATCAGAGTCAAAACAATTATCAGAGGATATTATATTAGATGCAATAATATTTGGGCATAAAAAAATGAAAGTAGTAATTAATATAATTAATGAATTAGTGAAAGATGTGGGTCAAAAAAAAATAGATTGGAATCCAATTATAAAAGACGAAAAATTAATTTCTAAAATAGTTAATATGTCTGAAAATAAAATTAGAAAAGCCTATCAAATAAAGGATAAACAAATTAGAGATATAACATTTAAAAATATTAGTAAAGATATTCATTCTTCACTAATGGATAGTGATAACTTAATTATAGATATAAATGATATTAGCTGCATTTTATATGATTTAGAATCTAAAATTATTCGAACACAAATTTTAGATAAAGGATTTCGTATCGATAATCGTGGCATTAATGATATACGTCCAATTTCAATTCGTACTGGTATTTTACCTAGGGCGCATGGTTCTTCATTATTTACTAGAGGAGATACTCAAGCATTAGTAGTTGCTACTCTTGGAACTTCTCGTGATGAACAAAAAATTGATGCATTAATGGGTGAATTTACTGATTCATTTATGTTGCATTATAATATGCCTTCATTTGCTACCGGTGAAATTGGTAGAATTGGTGTCCCAAAACGCAGAGAAATTGGACATGGTAGATTAGCGAAACGCGCATTATTGCCGATATTACCAAATAGTAGTAAATTTAATTATTCTATACGTTTAGTATCTGAAATAACAGAATCAAATGGTTCTTCATCGATGGCATCTGTATGTGGAGGTTGTTTAGCATTATTAGATGCTGGTGTACCAATAAGTGAACATGTCGCTGGTATTGCAATGGGTTTAATTAAAGATGGTGAAAAAGTTGTTATTTTAAGCGATATTCTTGGTGATGAAGATCATTTCGGTGATATGGATTTTAAAGTGGCTGGAACTAATAATGGTATTACTGCCTTACAAATGGATATTAAAATTTTTGGTATTACTTATGATATTATTAAAATGACTTTATATCAAGCTAGAAAGGGTTTATCATATATTTTAGAAAAAATGAAAAAAGCCGTTCCAAAATGTAAAACTGAATTATCTAAATTTGCTCCACGTTTAATTACTGTAAAAATTGATCCATCAAAAATTCGTGATGTTATTGGAAAAGGTGGGTCTATAATTCGCGCATTAACAGAAGAAACTGGAACTCAAATTGATATTAATGATGAAGGTGTAATTACTATTGTTTCATTTAATGCGATTTCTGGTCAAGAAGCTAAAAGGCGCATTGAGAAACTTACTGAATCTGTTAAAATTGGAAAAATTTATACCGGAATAGTTTTAAAATTATTTAATTTTGGCGCAATTATTCGAATTTTATCTGGAAAAGATGGTTTATTGCATATTAGTCAAATTTCTAGTAAACGTGTAAATATAATTACTGATTTTCTAAAAGAAAATCAAAAAGTTCGGGTAAAGGTATTAGAAATAGATGATCGTGGACGTATTAAATTATCGATGAAGGCTTTACTAGAAAAAGAAAATGTTACTTTTTTAAAATAAAAATAAGTTTATTTAATAAAATAAAATTTTTTAAATGGGTGGACGACGGGGCTCGAACCCGCGACAACAGGAATCACAATCCTGGACTCTACCAACTGAGCTACATCCACCATAATTAATTTAAAAAATATTTATTTTATTCTACATTAATATAATATTATTTCAAAATTCATATTTTATTAACAAAAATATTAAAAATATTATAAATTATGTTAAATTAGAATTTTCTATAGAAATATATTTTTTCCATTTTTTAGGACCATCAATATGTATTGATTTTCCAAGTGAATCTATTGCTACTGTAACTGGCATATTTTTTACATTAAATTCGTAAATTGCCTCCATTCCTAAATCTTCGAAACATATTATTTTTGCGGATTTTATTGCTTTAGATATTAAGTAAGCGGCCCCACCTATTGCAACTAAATAAGCTATTTTTTGTTTTTTAATTAATTTTATTATTTTATCACTTCGTTCAGCTTTTCCTATCATGGCAATTAATCCAATTTTTTCTAAAATTAAGTTAGTATAATAATCCATTCTATTAGCGGTAGTTGGACCGGCTGGTCCAATCACTTCATTTCGTACTGGATTGATTGGTCCTACATAATAAATTACACGATTATTAAAATTTACTGGAATCTTTTGTCCTGTAGATAACATATATTGAATACGACTATGTGCAGCATCTCTTCCTGTTAATATTTTTCCATTTAATAATAAAATTTCTCCAGATCTCCAAGAAGAAACTTCTTTTTTAGTTAAGGTATTAAGATTAACATAATTAAATTTTTTATTATTATTTGTAGTCCATTTTATTTTAGGCCAATTTAATAATGATGGTGGTTTCATAAAAACCGGACCAGAACCATTCAAGACAATATGTCCATGTCTAGTTGCCGCACAATTAGGGATTATTGCAACTGGTTTTGATGCGGCATGAGTAGGGTACATCATAATTTTAATATCCAATATTGTAGTTAATCCTCCCATACCTTGCGCCCCAATACCTAATGAATTTATTTTATTAAACAATTCAACTCGTAATTCTTCTATTTTATTTTTTGGGCCATTTTTAATAATACTATTCATATTAATATCTTGCATTAATACTTTTTTAGCCATTAACATTGCTTTTTCTGGGGTTCCTCCAATACCAATACCTAATATACCTGGTGGACACCAACCTGCCCCCATAGTTGGAACAACTTTCATAATCCAATCAATTAATGAATCAGAGGGATTTAACATAGCAAATTTTGTTTTATTTTCTGATCCCCCTCCTTTAGATGCAATTTTTATATCTAGAAAATTTCCCGGAACTAATTCCATATTAATTACAGCTGGAGTATTATCTTTAGTATTTTTACGTATAAAATGCGGATCAGATACAATTGATGCTCGTAATATATTATTTGGATTAGTATATCCACGACGTACACCCTCATTAATAGCGTCAGATATTGATCCAGTTAATCCTTTAAAACGTACATTCATTCCTATTTTTAAAAAAACATTAACAATTCCAGTGTCTTGACAAATTGGACGTTTTTCTTTTGCACACATACGAGAGTTTATTAATATTTGCGCTATAGCATCTTTAGCGGCTATTCCCTTTTCTATTTTATATGCGTGTGTTAAATGTTGAATATAATCAATCGGATGATAGTAACTAATATATTGTATTGCTGATGCAATAGATTCAATAATATCGTATTCTTTTATAATGGTCATTTTTAAATATAAAATTATTCACATAATAATTTAGCCCTTAACCTATAGTAGCTTTTTGGAACACCAACTAGTTAATGTTTTGCGATGACTTTTATTTTTAATACTCTTAAATACATGTAAAATATTAAAATAATTAATGTATTTATTTTTTTCTGAGAATTTTACCATTTCTTTTGATCGTCCTCAAAAGTTACGCAAAAATAATAAAATTTGTTTATTAATAAAAAAATTTAATTTATTATCTGGATAAATTTTCTATTCTATTTCTACATATTGACTGTTATTAATTTTTATTTTTTCCCCCACTTAATTTAAATGCGTACATCTATTAATTTGATATTGATATCATTACATAGTAGTATATAAAGGCTTGCGAAGGTGATTATTAAGTCAGAATATAAAAAAAATTATAATTATGTAATTCGAGGTTTAATGTGTTTTTATATTACTCATTATTTATATTTTATAGTTAAAATATATTTTTTATTTTTTAAATTTATAATTTTATGAAAAATTTTTTTAAAAAAATTATATCATACAACATAATTTATGTAAAAAATAAAATATATTATATAAATTAAATAATAAGCATAAATTGTAAGAAAAATTAAATTCACTTAAAATTTAAATATTCTGAAAAATTTATTTATGGCTCTTTAATTTTAATAAAACTTGTTGATAGAGAAAAATATTACTATGACTCATGTTGTTACTGAATCCTGTATTCTTTGTAGATATACAGATTGTGTTGATGTTTGCCCAGTTGATTGTTTTCGAATTGGTTCAAATTTTTTAGTTATTGATCCAGAAGAATGCATTGATTGCGCTGTATGTGTAACGGAATGCCCTGTTGGTGCTATTTACGCAGAAGAAGATGTACCATCTGAACAAAAACATTTTATTAAAATTAACGCTGAATTAACAAATAAATGGCCATCAATAACAAAATCTATAGATCCGTTACCTGAGGCTGATAAGTGGAAAAATGTTACTAAAAAGTTAGTATATTTAAAAAAATAATATTAATTTAATTAATTAAAAATAAAATAAATTCATAATATAGGAAATTTTATTATTTATGAAAATTAATACTATAAAAACAGATGCCGTAATTATTGGTGCCGGTCCAGTTGGATTATTTCAAATTTTTGAATTAGGTTTACTTGAAATTAGAGCACATATAATTGATTCTCTAAATAAAGTTGGCGGTCAATGTATTGAATTATATCCAGATAAACCAATTTATGATATACCAGCTGTACCAGTTTACACTGGACGAGAATTAATAGATAATCTTTTAAAACAAGTTGAACCATTTTCTCCTGTTTTTCATTTAGGAGAAGAAGTTATATCAATTCAAAAACGTGATGATGGTTATTTTGATCTTATTACTTCAATTGGAAAACATTTTATAACTAAAACTGTTTTTATTGCCGCGGGAGTAGGTTCTTTTCAACCGCGCACCTTAAAAGTTGAAGGAATAGAAAAATTTACAAATTCACAATTATTTTATCAAGTAAAAAATCCTAGTATTTTTTATGATAAAAATATAATAATTTGCGGGGGAGGGGATTCGGCGTTGGATTGGGCATTAAATATGGTAGGAAAAGCTGATTCAGTGATTTTATTGCATCGTAGCAATAGTTTTAGGGCTGCACCATCTTCAGTATCAAAAATGAAGATATTATGTGATAATTATGAAATGCAATTTATTATTGGGCAAATCACTGGAATAGAAATAAATAATAATAAATTAAATAAAATTAAGGTTACTGGTTCGGATGGTGTTATTAGAAGAATACCATTAGATATGTTATTAGTATTCTTTGGGCTTTCTCCTAAATTAGGTCCCGTTACTAAATGGGGAATTGATATAATTCATAAACAAATTAAAGTTTGTAATACCGAAAAATTTGAAACTAATTTACCTGGCATTTTTGCAATAGGAGATATTAATACTTATCCGGGAAAAAAGAAATTAATTTTATCCGGATTTCATGAGGCTGCTTTAGCGGCTTTTGGTGCTTTATCGTATATTTTTCCAGATAAAAAAATAAATATGCAATATACTACTACATCTACAAAATTACATAAAATACTTAAAGTTAAGTCACCAGTATTTCATTAGCATTTAAATTTTTAAAATTTTTTTAAAAATATAAAATAGTAATGTAAAATTATACATTTTATGTAGTATTTATATTAATTTTTGAAAAAATGTAAAATGAAATTATACAAGCGTTCCGCTTAATTTATTAACGGCGGAACGACTTTCAATTATTTTTTTAATAATTTTTCTTTGATACGAGCTGATTTTCCTGAGCGTTTACGTAAATAATATAATTTAGATCGACGTATATCGCCTCTACGTTTAACTATAATTGATGAAATAATAGGGGAATATAATTGAAACGTTCTTTCGATTCCTTCGTTATAAGAGATTTTACGAACAATAAAATTTGAATTTAACCCCTTATTACGTCGAGAAATAACTATTCCTTCATATGCTTGTATTCGTTTTCTTGTACCTTCAATTACATTAACATTCACAATAACGGTATCTCCAGTAACAAAATCAGGAATATTTTTTTTTAATCGAATTATTTCTTCTTGTTCGATTTTTTGAATTAAATTCATATTTAAATTCCAATAATTTTTATATTATTTTTTATTAATTTTTTTTAAAAATTCTTCATCAGTAAATGTTAAAAATTTATTTTTACGAGCTTTTATAATTAAATCTGGTCGTTTTTTATTAGTTATTTTAAGTGAATTTTCACGTTTCCATTTTTTTATTTTCTTATGATTTCCACTAAGCAATACCTTTGGAACTTCCATATTAAGATATATTTTAGGTTTTGTGTAATATGAACAATCTAATAAACCGTTTATAAAGCTATCTTGCATATTTGATTTATTATTTAATACTTTAGGTAAAAATCTAACAATAGAATCTATAAGTATCATAGCTGGTAATTCACCACCAGATAAGATAAAATCTCCAACACTAATTTCCTCATCTATAAAAGTATCTAAAAAACGTTGATCAATTGCTTGATAGCGCCCGCATAATAGTATTAAATTAGATTCCTTTAATAATTTTATAATAATATTATGTGTAAGTTTTTTACCTTGAGGTGACATATAAATAATTTTTGGTATTTTTTTTATATTCTTTTTTATTGCTGTTATTATATCTTCTATAGGTTTACCAAGAATTATCATCCCTGATCCTCCCCCATATGGATAATCATCAATTTTATGATAATTATTAGAAGAAAAATTACGAGGATTCCATAAATTTAGGGAATATTTTTTTTCTTTAAATGCACGACTTGTGATACCTGATTGAGTAATAGCAGAAAACATTTCAGGAAATAATGTAATAACATCAAATTGCATTTTATTTTCTTATTTTTTATAAAAAACTATGATAATTTAGTTCCAGTCAACTATAATTTTCTTTTTAATTATATCAACATTTTTAATAAATATTTTAATAAAAGGAATTAATATTCCATATTTATTTTTATATTTTTTTGTACAAATTATTTTAGTTGATAATTTTATTATTCTTAAAATTGAATGTGCTTTATTTTGTATTATTTCAGTAACGGTTCCTAATAATTTCCCATGAATATTCTCAACTATACAATCAATTAAATTAAACCAATAAAATGTATCAGATGATAATAACTTTGGAAAATAATCGATAGATATTTGAATATAAAATCCTTGTAATTTTATTGCTAAATTACGATCTGTTATATTATATAAATTAACTAATACATAATTTTTATAATTTTTTTTATGCAATATTTTAACAGAAAATAATTTTAAAGAATTGGGGTCAAAAAACCAAATTTTTTTTGTATAAAAAAAAATATTTTTATTATCTAAAAATAATTTTATAAGAATCCATCCAAAAATACCGTATGCCCTTAAAACAACTCCAATTGTTACTAAATTTTTTGTAAAAATTTTAGATTGATTATTTATATAATTAATTTTTTTCAATTATTTTTTAATTTATAAATTAAAATATTTTTTTATTAGAATAACGAATTAAGCGATTGACTGTCAATGATGTTTTAGCTCCAATTTTTTTCCAATAAGTAAATCTATTTAATAAAATTTGAAATTTTTTTTCTTTTTTAGAAGCTAATGGATTATAAAATCCTATTCGTTCGATAAAACGACCATCTCGACTGCTTCTAGAATCAGTTGCTATAATATTAAAAAAAGGACGATTTTTTGTACCTTTACGTGTTAATCGAATAATAACCATTGTATAATAATTTCCAAAAATATTTATAAAATGTAATTTAAATTTTATTTAAAATCATTTTTAGTGATATATTTATTTTTTGATAAATAAATACCTGTACCAACCACAATAGTTGACATTATAATACCAGGTAAACTAATATGCAATTCCATGTTAAATATAGAAATATTTTTTATTGCTAATTTATTTATTTGTAATTGTGTAAGAGATTTATCAGAAAAAATCATATTACCAGATAGATAACCCAATAATATTGAGCATAATATAACAATACTTGAGAATTTTTCTATTAAAATTAGTACTAATTTACTGCCAAAAATAATAATTGGTATACTAATTAGTATACCAATTATTACTAATAACATTTGATATTTACTTGATATTTGGGATGCTGTTCCAGCAATAGCCAATACATTATCTATACTCATAATTAAATCTGCAAAAATAATAGTTTTAATTGCGTTAATTAAATTTTTACCACTAGTAATGGTAGTATAATTATGATTATTAGAGAGTAATTTTATACTAATCCAAGAAAGAAAAAGGCCTCCAATTATTTTTATATATTTTAAATTTAATAAATTTATTGAAAATATAACTAATATTATGCGAATAGCAATAGCGCCAAATGTACCCCAAATAACTCCCTTTACGCGTATTTTAGGTGGTAAATTTCGACAAGCAAGGGCAATAATAATGGCATTATCACCTCCCAGTAAAATATCTATCAAAATAATTTGTATAATAGAAATTCCGTTTGATGTTGTTAATAGTGTCATTTTTTTTAAATTTCTTTCTATTTATAAAAATTTTAATAAAAATTTTTTTTTAATGAGTAAATATTTAAAAATTTAAAATTTTAAAAAGGATAATTTTATTAAGTATTCCTTTTTTATTTTATGTTATTTATAATATTTTTTTTAATAAATATCCTATTTCTGAAAAATTTTTGGTTATAAAAATACCACAAGTTTTCATGATATCTAATTTAGCTTGAGCGGTATCAAAATTGCCTGTAATTAAAGCTCCAGCATGCCCCATGCGTTTTCCTGGAGGAGCAGTAATTCCAGCTATAAATCCAATAACTGGTTTTTTCATATTTTTTTTAATCCAATGGGCGGCATAGATTTCATCTAATCCACCAATTTCTCCAATCATAATAACTGCATCAGTATTTTTATCTTCATTAAATAACTTTAATATATCAATATATTTTAATCCATTAATTGGATCTCCTCCAATTCCAACTGCTGAAGATTGTCCAAAACCTAATTCAGTTAATTGGCAAACCACTTCATAAGTTAATGTTCCTGAGCGTGATACAACACCAATTCTACCTTTTTTATGAATATTTCCAGGCATAATTCCAATTTTTATTTCTTCAGGTGTAATTAAACCTGGGCAATTTGGGCCAAGTAATAATGTTTTACTATTATTTTTTTTCATTTTATTTTTTAAAATTAACATATCACGAACAGGAATACCTTCTGTAATACAAATAATTAATTCTAACTTAGATTCGATAGCTTCCCAAATAGCAGAAGCAGCAAAAATCGCCGGCACATAAATAACAGAGACTGTTGCCCCGGTTTCGTTTTTAGCATTTTTTACTGTATTAAAAATTGGAATTTCTTCAAATTTTTGACCATGTTTTTTGGGGTTAACTCCAGCTACGAATGCCGTTTTACCATTTCCGTAATTAAGACATAAATGAGTATGAAATCGACCAGTTTTTCCTGTAATTCCTTGAGTAATAACTTTTGTATTTTTTGTAATTAAGATTGACATAAATATTTTTTATTTTAAATTATTATTTTTAGATATAAAAATAGCTTTTTTTACTGCTTCTTCTAAATTATTTACATTAATTATTGGTAAATTTGATTGAGTTAATATTTTTTTCCCAATATCTTCATTCGTTCCCTTCATTCGAACAATTAAAGGAATATCCAATAAAAGAGACTCAAATGCCGATATAATACCATGCGCAACTATATCACAACGAACAATTCCCCCAAAAATATTTACTAAAATAGCTTTTAAATTTTTTTGTTGTATCATAATTTTAAATGCTTTTATTATTGTTTTTATTGTTGCGTTACCTCCAATATCAAGAAAGTTAGCGGGCTCTCCTCCAAATAGTTTAATAGTATCCATTGTGGCCATAGCCAAACCAGCTCCATTAACTAAGCAACCGATATTACCATTTAAAGGTATATATGTTAAATCAAATTTTGATGCTTCTATTTCCATTAAATCTATTTTATTTATGTTTTTTTTGTGAGCATATTGATAAGAAATTATTTCTGGATGCCGAAATAATGCATTTGTATCAAAGTTAAATTTAATATCTAAAGAAATTATTTTATTTTTAGGGTTTATAATTAATGGATTAATTTCTAATAATAGCGCATCAGTTTCCCAATAAGTTTTATAAATTTTTTGTATTTCTTCGTAAAAATTTATTAAAGACCTTTTAGGTACAGAAATTTTTTTACTTATATTATCAATATTATTTTTTGTTAAACCAACCAATGGATCAATAATAGTTTTATATAATAATTCTGGAGAATTTTTAGAAATTATTTCAATATCCATCCCTCCTTTATTTGACCCTATAAATATTATATTTTGCTGAACCCTATCTGTCATAAAACTAATATATAATTCTTTTTTAATATCTATATATTCTTCAATTAATACACAAAAAACATTTTCACCTTTTTTATTGGTTTGAGATGTAATTAATTGCATTCCAAGAATTTTTTTTACATATTTTTTCACTTGTTCTAATGATTTTGCTAATTTAATCCCCCCGCATTTTCCCCGACCTCCTGCATGAATTTGTGCTTTTATAATCCAAGAATTTCCGCCTATTTTTTTAGCAGCGTTAATCGCTTCATTGACATTCATGCATAAAATACCTTGTGGAATAGTAACATTAAATTTACGAAGAATCTCTTTACCTTGATATTCATAAATATTCATATTTTATATTTTAATAATTAAATTTATAAAGAAAATATACCGGATGATAAATAGCGATCTTCTTTATCATATATAATGAAAATAATAGTAGAATTTTTTATTTTTTTAATATTTTTAATTCTATCGCACATACTCCACCGTAGAAATACCACAAAAAACTTTCTTTTATTGTTAGTTTTCTTACCAAATATTCAACATTTTTTGATTAATAAATTCAATATGATCTATTCTTTTTTTTCATAAATTTTTAGAATATGATAATATAGATCATTTTATAATACTAAGAATTTATGAATTTTTTTCTGGTTATATTCTAATAACCCATTCTAACTTTTGCTTGATCGCGCGCATATTTATGCTATAGGTTGTCATATTTTTTAATCATTCTTTATTTAAATTTTCCAACATTAATAAAATTAATTTATATCCTCGTATAGTCCGATACCATTACTAATATAATATCAGTATTATCACTAGTTAACTCAATTAATAATTAAAGTATTTCTTGTTTTTTCTTCTTCTTCTTTTTTCTGTTTTTAAAATTATAGATAATTTGGATCTATTTTTAATAGAGTTAGCTGGATTATTTTTTTTTATTTTTCCAAAAAATATTATTGCGATCTTGAGTGTTTTTCTCTCCAATATTTCTTAATTGAATTAATAGGGTATTCTAATGGTATTCAAGTATTAAATAAAGTATATTTAAAGATAATAAATTTGTAAAAAATTTATTAATTACTTGAAAAAAATAAATATTAAGTTACTCAATTTATAATAAAATTTATTAAAGAAAAAATATTTTAATAAAAATTTTATATCGTTTTTTAAAAAATATATAAAATTTTTATTTTTTTTAGGTGTTTTTATATAGTAATTTTAAAATTTATGATTATAAATAATAATAATATTATTTATAATATGGCCAGGGGCGGAATTGAACCACCGACACAAGGATTTTCAGTCCTCTGCTCTACCAACTGAGCTACCAGGCCAAAAATTTTTTTGTAACTTAATTTTTACTATAACTAATATATTACTATAGTATCAAATTTTTTTTAAAGTATAAATAGTTTATTAAATATTTTTTAAATAAATAAAAAAATAATTTTTATTGTTTTAAATATAATTAAATTTATTATTTTAATTTAAATTTTTAAATAATAATATTTTTCTTATTTATAGTAATTAGATAATAGGTAGTATATGTAATAAAAAAATTGAATTTATTTGTTTTTAATTAGTTATTTGCGATATAATAAAATTAACTTCATTAAATTAATCATAAAAACATTAAAAGTAATAAATAAATGTATTTTTTAAAATTATAGATATTTATAAATTATTACAATAAATTTATTAAATATATATTATTATAATGGTAATATATATTTAATATACTTACTGATTTTAAGTTTAAATTCTTTTAAAAATATTAATAAATTAATTATTTTGTGAGTTTATTTATTATAATTTAAATTTTAAGGAGGTGTTAGCTCAGTTGGTAGAGCAGCGGACTCTTAATCCGTAGGTCGAGTGTTCGAATCACTCACACCTCAATTTTATAATTTTTATAAGAAAATAAAAATTATAAAATACTATTTTTTAATAAATTTTTCATTTTTTTAAAAGCAACTGTTTCAATTTGACGAATACGTTCTGCGGATACACTAAATTCTTTAGCTAATTCATGTAATGTAGAATTATTTTCATTAACTAACCAACGAGCTTTTACAATACGACGTGAACGTATATCTAATTTATTTAATGCACTTTTTAATTTTTTATTGTATTGTAATGATTCTATTATTTTTATTGGTTCAGTAGTTTCTAAAGATAAATAAAAAATTAAAGAAAGTTTATCATTATTATTAGATAAATAATCCATTGTTATATCTTTTCCAGATAATCTTGTTTCCATTTCAATTACATCTTTTCGTTTTACGTCCAATGTTTCGGCTAGTAAATCTATTTGTTTTGAAGTCATTGAATTTAAATTTTCTTTATGATTGCGTAAATTAAAAAACAGTTTACGTTGTGATTTAGTGGTTGCTATTTTAACTAAACGACAATTTTTTAAAATATATTCATGTATTTCAGCTCTAATCCAATGTATAGCATAAGATGCCAATCGAACACCTTGATCAGGGTTAAAGCGCTTAACCGCTTTCATTAAACCAATATTTCCCTCTTGAATCAAATCAGAATGCAAAAAACTATAACCTAAATATTTTTTTGAAATTGAAACTACTAATCTTAAGTGAGATAATATTATTTTTTGTGCAGCATTTAAATTATTTTTTTTTTGTAAATCGTAAGCTAAAGATATTTCTTCATCATAAGATAATATTGGTAAATTATTTACTGTTTTAATATATTTGTCAATATTACCTAAAGTACCAAAAAATTTACAAGCTAAATAACTATTATTAATAATAAGAGAATTATTAGTTGTGTATTTCATTAAAATTCCTTATTTTATAAAAAAATATTAATTTTTAGCTTTTAAAAAAATTTAATTATATATTTATAGTAAAATATATAGTAAGTTTATTTTTTATAAATTAGAAATTTATATTAATTTAATATTTAGGGTTTAAATTTTTAGATTCACTCCATAATCTATTAAATTCTAGTAAAAATTTTTCAGAAACATTTGGTTTATTACGGAAATAAATTACATTCTCCGCATTACGATTCATTGCATTTTGTGTATAATTTAAGGATCCAGTTTCAACTGATTTATGATCAATAATTATAAATTTATTATGCATAATTGCATAATTATTATTTAATCTTATTGGTATATTATTATTTGCTAAATAAGTTACGGCAGTATATTTTCCGCTATTAGCTTTTTTATCAGCAATTATTCGTATGTTAATTCCTTTTTTATAAGACTTAACAAGAATTGTTGAGATATCTTTGTTTGTAAAAGAATATGCTGCAATTTCAATTGATTTTTTTGCTTCTTTAATTGCATTTAAAATGATTGTTTTTGCATTTCCTGGTGAAAATCCAACTTCTATATTATCATTATGATTAAAAATATTAGAATTACTAAAAATAGGTAATGTTAAAAAAAAAATTAAAAGAATAATTGTTATTTTTTTAATTATTTTATTTGGAAATGTTAAATTTTTAAATTTTTTATTTGAAATAAACATTTTTATAATTTATAAATTAATTTTATAAAAGATTTATTATATTATTCTTTGGGATTTATAAAAATTATTTTGTAGTTTTTGATCCTATAGCTCCATATTTTCTTCTAAATTTTTCTACACGTCCTGTTGTATCAATAATTTTATGTTTTCCTGTGTAAAATGGATGTGATTCTGATGAGATTTCAATTTTTACAAGAGGATATATTTTTCCTTGAAATTTAATAGTATTAGATGTCTTAATAGTAGAGCGAATAATAAATTTAAAATCATTTGAAACATCATGAAAAAGTGTTTCTATATATTTTGGATGAATATTTTTTTTCATATTTTATAGGTATTTTTATAAGTATATAAGTTTATAAGACTTTAAATTAAAAAAGTATTTTGTATTTGTTTATCCTCGTTTCATCATATTAAAAAAATCATAGTTATTTTTTGTTGATTTCATTTTATCTAAAAAAAATTCCATTGCCTCCATTTCATCCATGCTATATAACAATTTTCGTAATACCCAAATTTTTTGTAATTGATTATTTTTAATTAATAATTCTTCGCGACGAGTACCAGATTTATTTAAGTTTATGGCTGGATAAACTCTTTTTTCCGCTAAACGACGCTCTAAGTGAACTTCCATATTACCTGTTCCTTTAAATTCTTCATATATAACATCATCCATTCGACTACCGGTTTCAATTAATGCGGTTGCAATAATAGTTAATGAACCACCTTCTTCAATATTTCGAGCTGCTCCAAAAAAACGTTTAGGCCTCTGTAATGCGTTAGCATCTACTCCTCCTGTAAGTACTTTTCCTGAAGCTGGAATAATGGTATTATAAGCGCGAGCTAATCTAGTTATTGAATCTAGTAAAATTATTACATCTTTTTTCATCTCAACCAAACGTTTGGCTTTTTCTAAAACCATTTCAGCAACTTGTATATGACGATAAGCTGGTTCATCGAAGGTTGAGGCAATAACTTCTCCTTTTACGGAACGTTGCATTTCTGTGACTTCTTCAGGTCTTTCGTCAATTAACATTACAATCATTATAGCTTCTGAATGATTAGTGGTAATTGCATGAGCAATATGTTGTAATATTATAGATTTTCCAGATTTTGGTGACGCAACTAGTAAACCACGTTGACCTTTTCCGATTGGTGCTATTAAATCAATAATTCTTCCGGTAATATTTTCTTTACTTTCTATATTTCGCTCTAATAATAATAATTGTTTTGGATGTAATGGAGTTAAATTTTCAAATAAAATTCTATTTTTTGAGGATTCCGGTTTTTCTCCATTAATTTTCTCTATTTTTATTAAAGCAAAATAACGTTCTCCATTCTTTGGAATTCTTACCTCACCTTCTACGAAATCTCCGGTATGTAAATTAAATCGACGTATTTGAGAAGGTGATAAATATATATCATCTACAGAGGCCATATAATTACTATCCGGTGAGCGTAAAAACCCAAAACCATCTGGCAAAATTTCTAATGAACCATTACCAAATATTTGTTCTCCAGTTTTTGCTCTTTTTTTTAAAATTGCAAACATTAACTCCTGCTTACGTAAACGTGTGACATTATTAGCTTTTAAATCAAACGCTATTTTTAATACCATAAAACATGTTGGAATACTTTTAATTCATATAAATGTATATTTTCAAATTATTTTTAGGACCTATATAAATAATAGAATACTATTTTAATATAAGTATACATTAGATTTAACAATAATGTCCTAAATATTCAGTATATGTTAAATATTACTATCAATAAAAGAAATTAATTGATTTTTTGTTAAAGATCCTACTTTTTGCGCAATATTTTTTCCATTTTTAAATAAAATTAATGTTGGAATTCCTCGAATATTAAATTTTTCTGGAATAATTTTATTTAAATCAACATTTATTTTAATAATTTTTATTTTATTTATGTATTCTTTACTAATTTCCTCAAGAATTATTGAAACTGTTTTACAAGGACTGCACCATTCTGCCCAGAAATCTACTAATACAGGTAAATTTGATTTTAATACATATTCATAGAAAGACGCATCATTAATATCTTGGATATATTTAATCATTATTTTTCCTAAGATTGAATTTATTTAATATATAAAATTTCAAAATTATGTTATCTATTGTTTTATAATATTTATTAATTAAGAATTGTTTTTATTAATTAAGAATTATGTTATCTATTGTTTTATAATATTTATTAATTAAGAATTGTTTTTATTAATTAAGAATTATGTTATCTATTGTTTTATAATATTTATTAATTAAGAATTATGTTATCTATTGTTTTATAATATTTATTAATTAAGAATTGTTTTTATTAATTAAGATATTTTTTTATAATTTAATTGATTTTATATATTTTAATTAAGAATTGTTTTTATTAATTAAGATATTTTTTTATAATTTAATTGATTTTATATATTTTTTATAATTTTTAAGGATTATATATATTCACAATTTTTGCGTATATATTCATAATTTTTATATATCTGTGTGAGTGTATACGTTTTTTTATTATTATAAAATATAAAGCTAAATTTTTTAAAATATTATTTTTATTCATATTTTTTACAAAAATATTAAATTTGAGTATTTATATCTATGTTATATCCAGCATTAAGAATTCCTCCATCAACTTCATTCTGGTTCGATTCTATTAAAAAAATAATAAAACATTGTGAAGATTTACAAATAATTTTACCTAAAAAATATGATTTTTCGTCTTTTCGTGTTGTGGTTCCAAATTCTCTTCATATACAATGTTTTAAAAAATCATTTAATAAGATTTTATCTTCTAAAAATTATATTCCCCCATTTATTGGAACATTTGATAATTGGTTAGAATTACAAGCATTTAATTTTGATTTTTTTTTTCCAATTCAAAATCATGAAAAATTACTATATTTATATTTGAAATTACAAAAAAATTATTTATTAAAAAAAAATAATGTAAATAATAAAATTGATTTATTAATATTTTCTCGAGTATTAATCAAATTATTTCATGAACTAACTCAAGCGCTATTACCATCAATTTATACATTAGATAAAATTAAAATTCGTTGGAAATCAGCTTTAAATTATTTATCGCCATTTGTACGTACTATATTAAAAGATGAAATTGAATTAATATGGTCAATTTGGTGTGATCAAATTAAAAATGATGAAGCAGTATGGCGTTTTATAAATATACAAAAATTAATAATTGAAGTAGAGATGCCATTAATTTGGTTTACTTCTATTCAACCATCTCCAATTGAAATAAATTTTTTAAATAATTATAGTAAAAATTGTTCTGTATTACCTATAATAATAGATTGGTCTAAAATACCATATTTATATTTTAAAGCTTGGCCGGAAATTCAATTATCAAAAACTGAATTTACTATAACTAAAAAAATTATATCTCCTTTATATAATGATGATAAAAATATTAATACTCCGTCAAATATATCAATTTGTTCTTGTAATAGCTTAGAAGATATTGCTATACAAGGAGCTCAAAATATTATTAATTGGTTAATTTTAGGTTATAAAAAAATCGCTATTATTGAATTAGATAGTTTAGTAGTACGTAGAATTTGTTCTTTATTGGAGCGATCAAAAGTTTTTGTTTTTAATAAGGTGGGATGTAAATTATCAAACACTAGTGCAGCGGCTTTTTTAATTAGTTTTTTTAATGTAATAGATGAACCGCAAAAATCTAATAAATTTTTAATTTTTTTAAAGTCACCATATATTTTAAATGATATTTCAGATAAGAGTAATTATATATTAATAATTGAATCAATTTGTCGTGATATTATGGTTTTTAATAATTTAGATTTCGTTCTTACAAAATTAAAAAATATTAATTCAAATTTACATGAATTAATACAAAAAATAATAAATAAATATAAGAAATTAAATAGTAAATATTATTCTGTATCAAAATGGAATTCTATAATTTTAAAATTTTTTTTAGAATTAAATATTGATAAAGTATTAGATACAAATGAATCAGGAAAACTTTTATTAAAAATTTTATCAAATATGTATAAAAATATAGATTCATTATTTACATTTTTTGAATATAGAAAATTTATTGAATTACAAATGGATATGACAAGATTTATATCAAAATCAGATGATCATCGTGTTATTGTGTTATCAATAAGTGATGTATATTTATTACGCTTTAATGCTATATTGATAGTTGGAATTGATATTAATAATTTTCCTTCCTTAGTAAAGGAAATTTTATTTTTTTCGAATACATTTCGAAAAAAATTAAAATTAAAGACAAATTATTCTTTACGTCAAAAACAATTACGCGAATTAACGGAACTATTATGTTGTTGTGAAAAAATTATGTTACTTTGGCAAATATATAAAAATTCAGAATTAAACTTTATTAGTCCTTTAATTGAGCGCTTACAATTAATATTAAATTTCTCTGAAAAAAAATTAAGAACATATCGCTCTGAAATAAGTTTATATAATATAAAATCAATTCCTATAAACCCTCCTCTTCCGAGTTGTAGTGAATTACTTCCCAATAAAATATCTATTACTAGTTATAATAATTTTATAGCATGTCCTTATAAATTTTTTGCACAGAATATGCTTAATTTAAATTCTATTAATAATTTTTATAATATTCCCCAAAAATATCATTACGGAAATTGGGTGCATAAAATTCTTTTTTTATATCATAGTTCATTAAATAGCTCAAAAAAAATAATTTCTTTAGATGAGCGTTTTAAATTATTAAATTTAATTTCGGAAAAAATATTTAAGGAAGCTATAAAAATTTGTCCAGTTTCCTTAAATTACTACATTTTTTGGAAAAAATCTATTCAATGTTATTTAAAATGGTCTTATGCTCATGAATCTTTTGGTTGGAATTTTATATTTGGTGAAAAAAAATATAAAAAAACTTTATTTTTATTTAATAACAAAAAAATAACATTATATGGTCGTATTGATCGTATTGATAAAAATAATATAAATGATAAATATCTGATATTAGATTATAAAACTAGTGACTATAATTCTTTACGAAAAAAAATATACAATAATGAGGATTATCAATTACTGCTTTATAAATTTTTATTAGAAAAAAACGTAAATATTTCTAAGTATCATGCTCAATATATTGTATTAAGTAGTAAACAAATAAAAATAATAGATATTCCTGAAAATATATTAAATTCTATTACAACGAAAATATTAATATCAAAAATAAAAAAGCAAATGCATTCAATTGCAACTGGAGCACCATTACCTGCTTTAGGGGTTGAATCAATTTGTCGTTTTTGTAATATGAAAGGTTTATGTAGAAAAAAAGAATGGTTAATAAATTAGTAATATAAAATTATAAAAATAAAATAATGAATAAAAAAATACAAAAACTCTCAGAAGCGTCCTATGAAATTAATGGTATTTCATCAGAAATTCAATCTTTTATTAATATATCCTGTAACCCGAAATATTCAGTAATAGTAGAAGCTTGCGCTGGTAGTGGTAAAACTTGGTTACTTGTTAATCGTATATTACATATTTTACTAAATGGCGCTGAAACATCTGAAATATTAGCGATTACATTTACTAATAAAGCAGCTAAAGAAATACTTAAACGTTTAATGAATTTATTAAAAGAGCTTTCTTTATCTTCTGATGAAAAAATTTCAATATTATTATATGAACGGGGAATATCTGAAAAAAAAATATTAAAATTTATCCCATTAGCTCGTAATTTATATCAAAAATTAATAATAAAAAATCAAAATTTATCGATTTATACATTTCATGGTTGGTTTGCTTATTTAATGCAAATAACACCTTTATTTTTTAAATCAATTCGTGGATATAAATTAATAGAATTTACTGGAAAAATTATGGAGGATGCGTATAATCAATTAATAACATTAGTTAGTAAATCTAAAGACGAATCTATTATTAAAAAATCTTTAATAATATTATATGATCTTGTTGGAACTAGTAATGAAAATATTCGTAAATTACTTAATATATTTATTGATAAGCGAGTTGAATGGTGGATATTATCTCGCAACAATAAAAATAATGCTATAGAAATTTTACGTAAATTAATGGGTAAGGATAGCAAATTAGATGCTCGTTTTTCTTTATGGAAGAACTCCTCTAAGATTAGTGATATTAATGTAATAGTTCATTTATTAAAAAAAGGTTCTTTAATTAATAAAAAACGTGCTTTAATTATTGAAAAAATATTATTATCTAATCCGAGTGCTAATAATTTTTCTATTTTAACAAATCAATTTTTTGATAAAAATGGTAAATTGCGCTCTAATTTAAAAACTAAAGATTTAAAAAATGAATTAGTAAGATATTTTAAAAGTGATGAGTTATTATCAGTTAATAAATTTGATATAAAATTTAAAAAAATCGCGGAATATTTGAAAGAATTATTAAAGCGAAGCAAAGAATCTTCAATATTATTAATAAATAAAGCACTTTTTAAGTTAGGTAACATATATCTTAATATTTATCAAAAAATAAAATTTAAAAAACGTGTAATAGATTTTTCTGATCTTGAATGGAAAATTTATTGTTTATTTACTGATAATAATCATGTTATTTATTTGCAAAATAGATTAAATACTTTATATAAATATATTTTACTAGATGAATTTCAGGATACTAGTCCATTGCAATGGATTATTATTAAATCTTGGATAGAAAAGTATAATATAAAAAAAATAAAACCATCAATATTTATCGTGGGAGATCCAAAGCAATCAATTTATCGATTTCGTCATGCTGATCCACGTATATTTACTGCGGCTTGTAAATTATTAAAAAAACGTAATGCTTTTGTTTTACGAGCTAATCGAACTTGGCGTAATTCTATAGATTTAATTAATGTATTTAATCTTAGTTTTAAAAAAAATCCAATTTATACCAAACAAACTACTTGTTGCAAAAATATAGGAAATGTATGGAGACTTCCATTAGTAACAAATACATTTTTTTTTGAAAAGAATATTAATAAAAATATATTAAAAAATAATATTTATAATAATTCACCGGATAATTTTTATGAAGAAGAGGATGATTTTCATAAAAAAGAAGGAAAAATGATAGCTCAAATATTATTATATTTAAAAAAAAATTTTTCAATAAATAATACTAAATCTTATAATACTAAAAATAATAGAAATTTAATATGGTCAGATGTAATTATTTTAATAAGAAAACGTACACATTTGTTATCATATGAAAGTGCATTACGTTACTTTGGAATTCCATTTATATCAGATAAACGAAATGGTTTACTTGAATCTCTAGAAATAACTGATTTAATTGCATTATTAAAATTTTTGAATATACCAAGTGATTCTTTATCATTAGCGCATGTATTAAAAAGTCCTATTTCAGGATCTTCTGATGAAGATTTAATTATATTAGCAAAACGTTCAGAAAAAACTTGGTGGAAACGTTTACAAGCTATATGTAAGGATAATATCGAATTATTTTCTTTGAAAAGAATTTATAATTTATTAAAAAAATGGTTAGCAATTTCTTTAAATTTGCCTGTATGTAATTTACTGGACATTATTTTATATGAAGGAAAAATAATTAAACGTTATATTCAATATACAGCGGAATTTAAAAGAAATCAAGTAATTGGTAATATTTATAAATTTTTAGAATTATCTTTTAAATTAAATCTTAATAATTATATTACTTTATCAAAATTTATAGATATATTATCAAATTTAGACGATAAAGTGGAAAATAATTCTCCAAGTGAAGAAAAAGTTAATGCATACGTTAATGCGGTGCGTATTTTAACCGTGCATAGCGCAAAAGGATTAGAGGCGCCAGTAGTGATTATTTTGGATGCAAATCACAGTAAACAGAATTCCGATAAGATTGGTATTTTATGTAATTGGCCTCAAAATAAATTAAAACCAGAACATTTTTCTGTATATTCTCATGAAAAAGGAATGGCTCGTAATATTTTATTTAAAAGAGAGAAAAAATTTAAAGAACAAGAAGATTGGAATTTATATTATGTTGCATTAACTCGAGCTAAACAATTACTTATTATTAGTGGAGTTAGAGATAAAAATAAAACAAATGGATTGATATTAAATAGTTGGTATGAGCGCTTAAAAGGAGCAACTGATTTATCTATTAATTTTTTAGAAAATATAATAAATAATTCTTCAAAATTAATAAATTTATATAACTCAAATTTTAAGGAAAGTAATAAAATTATTTTTTCATTATTTGAATCACCTTGCTTAGAACTTAAAAATAAATCAATAATTAACATTGCTCATGATAAAATTAACATAGATAAAGGTATTATTTTTCATAATTTATTAGAACGACTTTGTTTGCAAAAAAAATGGCCAATAATTGTGCCAACAATAGATTTTATTTCGAGATGGTTAAAATGTTCATTATCATTAGCAAAAATAGGACAAGAATATGTAATAAAAGTATTATCGCAATCACACTTAAGACGTTTTTTTGATGCATCGAAATATTTAAAAGCATATAATGAAATGGAAATTGTCATAAATAATATTACTTTTAGATTAGATCGTGTTGTGGAATTTAATGATGAAATTTGGATTATTGAGTATAAATTAAATTTATTTAAAAGTGAGGAAAAAATTTATAGAATACAATTAAAAAAATATCGTAATTCTCTTAAAACTATATGGATGAAAAAAAAAATTCGTGTTGCATTTATTACTTCTGATGGTAATTTATTAGAATAATTATATTGAATAAAGTTTCTTAAAAATTAATATAAATAAATTATAAAATTTTATATAAAATTTGTATTTATTTTTTAAAAGTTATAATATGCTTATAATTAAATCTCTATTCATTATTAGATAATGAAAATTATTTATATATATTTAAAGTCACTAATTTCATTATTTATTCTAAAATTTAAATTAAATATTATTTAACAAAATTTATTATTAAAATAGTATGACTATAATTCGTGTTAAAGAAAATGAACCCTTTGAAATTGCTATACGAAGATTTAAACGAACTATTGAAAAAACAGGTCTATTAACTGATTTACGTGCTCGTGAATTTTATGAAAAACCAACTACGAAAAGAAAGCGTAAATTAGCTGCAGCAATAAAACGTCATTATAAACGTATACGTAGTCAACAATTACCTAAAAAAATGTATTAAATATATAATTTTTAAGAAATTAATTTTAAGAAATAATGATTTAACTTTAATGTTATTATTTTAAATACAGTGATCTCGCAATTATTTATAAATAATTTAATTAATCGCATAGATATTGTGCATATAATTAGCGATTATATTTCATTAAAAAAAAGCGGCTCTAATTTTGTTGGATTATGTCCGTTTCATGATGAAAAAACTCCTAGTTTTACTGTTTATCCAATTAAAAAATTTTATTATTGCTTCGGGTGTGGTATATATGGTGATGCAATTCAATTTTTAATTAATTATTTAGGATTTCATTTCGTAGAATCTGTTAATTATCTAAAAAAAAATATCGGTATTTACGAAAAAGATGAAAAAAATTATTATTTTAATAACAAAATATTATCTGAAAAATCATCTAAATATTCTCATATAGCTTTAACTAACATAGACTTATCTTTATTAAAAAAAATAATGATATGTGCTTCTAATTTTTATAAAATACAGTTAAAAAATTCAAAAGAAGCTGTAAATTTTTTAAAAAACCGTGGATTAAATAAAGAAATAATTTTACGATTTAATTTAGGTTACGCGCCAAATGAATGGAATGCATTAAATAAAGTTTTTTTAGATTATAATAATGTCAATATATTAACTTCCTCCGGTCTCATTGTGGATAAAATAATAGATAAAGTAAATCAATCATCTGTTATTAAAAAACATAAGCGTTATGATCGATTTCGTGGAAGAATTATGTTTCCAATTAAAAATATTGATGGACAAATAATTGGTTTTGGTGGTCGTTTAATAAAAGATTCTAATGAAGCAAAATATATAAATTCTCCAGAAACTCCTTTATTTCATAAAAGCAATGAATTATATGGTTTATTTGAAGCTAAAAATGCCATTAAAAAATCTGGGTATGTATTAGTTACTGAAGGATATATGGATGTAATCGGATTATCACAATTTGGTTTTTTGCAAACAGTAGCTATACTTGGAACGACCTGCACCTCTACTCATATAAAAAAAATACTATTTTATACTAATTGTATAATTTTTAGTTTTGATGGTGATCAAGCGGGACGTCGCGCTGCTCGTCGAGCTTTGGAGGTATGTTTAATTTATGCTACAGATGATAAAATAATTAAATTTTTATTTTTACCTGTTAAGTATGATCCAGATAGTTATATTAGAAAATTTGGATCTAAAATATTTAGTAAAAAAATATTAGAAGCAATGTCGTTGTTACAGTTTTTTTTGGAAGAAATTATTGTGAATTACAATTTAAAAACAATAAAAGATATTGAAAAAGCAAAATATAATATCGAATATTTATTTAAAATAATTCCATTATCATCATCATTAAAATTTAAAATTATAAGTAGTTTATCTAAAGTAACAAAATCATCATTTAATGAAATTAATAATCTATTTAAAATAAATACTTTAAGCATTAAATCTATAAAACAAAAAAATATATTACCAATGTGTATTGAGCATCAAATTATGCGC
Source organism: Candidatus Profftella armatura (Diaphorina cf. continua) (assembly GCF_016593155.1). GTDB lineage: Bacteria > Pseudomonadota > Gammaproteobacteria > Burkholderiales > Burkholderiaceae > Profftella > Profftella armatura_A. The sequence goes on from NZ_AP023215.1 coordinate 452,960, forward strand.
TTATTAATTTCTTATCCATCACTAATAAATGAGATAAATTCAGAGGATATGATGATATTTTCTAAATGCTCACCAAATTATGTCAAAATGTTTTCTCAATTAATTAATACTATTTATGTTTTTGAAAATAATATTGATTATTCTAAATTTATAGAGCATTTAAAAAAAATTAATATAAATTTTGAATCAATTATTTTTAAAATTAAGAATAATTTTGAATACAGTATTGAAATTGCTAAAAAAATATTATTAGATGCTATTTATAAAATAAAAATACGAATATTAAATAATGAATTAAATGATTTAATAAAAAAGGGATCATTAGACGAGCAATCTAAAATACGTTATCGCAATATAATATCATATAAAAAAAAATTGGAATATAAAAAAATTAAATAAAATTAAATTGATAAAAAATATATTTTATATTAAAATAAAACACTTAGGAAAGTTTCAATTTGAAAACAATAATATAAAATAGGTTTTTCAAAATGAAATTTATTAATAAAATAAAAAATAGAAAAGCAAAAGAAAAGGCGTTATTGAAGGATGCATTTTCTTTTAATATGAAATCTAGTAGAGAAGAAATTGAAAATCAAAAAAAAAAGTTAAAAATATTAATTAAAATTGGTAAAGAACGTGGTTATTTAACTTTTTCAGAAATTAATGATTTTCTCCCCGAGGATATTATCGATCAAGAAATAATTGAAAGTATTATTAAAACTTTTCAAGATATGGATATTTCTGTATCAGAACATGTATTAGATACGGAGGCATTAATACTTTCTGATAATATTATCACTAATGTTACTAGCGATGATTATTTTGAAGAAGCGACAGAGGAAGCATTATCTACAGTTGATTCTAATTTTTGTCGAAACAAAGATCCAATCAAGATGTATATGAGAGAAATGGGCTCAGTTGAATTATTAACTAGAGATGGAGAGATTGAAATAGCTAAACGTATTGAGGACGGTTTAAAAGATATGATTCATGCTATTTCTTCATGCCCTACTACTATTATGGAAATATTAATAGCCGCCGATAAAATTTCAAAAAATGAAATTAAGATAGATGAAATAGTTGATGGTTTAATCGATAAAAAATTTTTTAGTCATGATCATGTTATTAAAAAAAATAACAAAGGTAATAATAAAAAAAATAATGGAGAAAAAATATTGGTTGAATCTAGCTCAGCTGATTTATCTACAGAACAATTAGAAAAATTAAAATATGAATCTTTAATAAAGTTTTCTAATATATCTTTTCATTTTGATAAAATGAGAAAAGCTTTTGAAAAGGAGGGATATAATTCAGAGTCATATATAAAAGCACATAATAACATTTCTAATGAAATGTTAGGTATTCGATTTACAGCAAAAATTATTGAAAAATTATGCGATACCTTGCGAAATCAAATTAATAAAGTTTCTCAAATAGAGAAACAAATTTTAGAAATTGTTGTTAATAAATGTGGAATGCCGCGTTTACATTTTGTTAAAGTTTTTCCAGAAAATGAAATTAATTTAAATTGGATAGATAATGAAATTAAAGTTAAACATGATTATAATTTAATTTTATGTCGAAATATTCCTTTTATAAAAGAATTACAACAAAAATTAATTAATTTACAGATAGATATTGTTTTACCATTAGATGATTTACGCGATATAAATAGAAAAATGATTTCTGGAGAAATGAAAGCTCGTAGAGCAAAACGAGAAATGACAGAAGCTAATTTAAGATTAGTAATTTCAATTGCAAAAAAATATACTGATCGCGGTCTTCAATTTCTTGATTTAATTCAAGAGGGAAATATTGGTTTAATGAAGGCAGTTGATAAATTTGAATATCGTCGTGGTTATAAATTTTCTACTTATGCAACATGGTGGATAAGACAGGCAATTACTCGATCAATTGCAGATCAAGCTAGAACTATTCGTATTCCGGTGCATATGATTGAGACAATTAATAAAATAAGTAGAATATCTCGTCAAATTTTACAAGAAACCGGTTCAGAACCAGATCCCTCTGTACTTGCAATTAAGATGGAAATGTCTGAAGAAAAAATTAGAAAAATTATGAAAATTGCAAAAGAACCAGTTTCTATGGAAACCCCAGTAGGGGATGATGAGGATTCTCATTTAGGTGATTTCATTGAAGATGAAAATATGTTAGCACCTTCAGATGCTGCATTAAATGCATCAATGCGTGCCGTAGTTAAAGATATTCTTAATTCATTAACTCCAAGAGAAGCTAAGGTTCTGCGTATGCGATTTGGTATTGAAATGTCAAGTGATCATACGTTAGAGGAGGTTGGTAAACAATTTGATGTAACACGAGAGCGAATTCGACAAATAGAAGCAAAAGCATTACGTAAATTGCGTCATCCTTCTCGATCTGATAAATTAAAAAGTTTTTTAGAAGGGAAGATAATTAAAAAAAATTAATTTTAAAAATTCTTAATAATTTTTAAAATTAATATAATAGTTATATACTAGAAATTAATTAGGGCCTCTAGCTCATGATTGGTTAGAGCAGCGGACTCATCAAAATGGTGACTTTTTTCAGAAATGAAAATTGAAAAGAATCTAAGTAAAGATTTAAAAAATTGGGTTAATTCAGGGGAACCTAAGTTTATAATAAAAATATGGCAATCCTGAGCCAAGTCAAAAATACATTTTTGAAAGGTGCAGAGACTAGCGGAGAGGTAGAGTCCTCTTAATTACCGATAAAAAATACCCGACACCTGAACAATATTTTATTTTTGAATATTGAAGGTGATGAGATAGTCCAGTAAATAGTGAAAACTATAAAAAAACTGAATCCGTTGGCGCCGTGTTCGACTCACGGGAGGCCCATATTTATTTTTTATTTTTTTGAAATAAAGAATAAAAAAAACCATCATAATCTTGATTTTTATTTATAGTGGGTAACAATTGACCTGGTGAATATAATCTAATAGAATCTTTATGATTTTTAGAAAAAATCATTGCTTGTTCTTCTGATTCTTCAAACCATAGTGAACATGTTACAAATAATAATTTTCCACCAGGTTTTAACATTTTCCATAAATTATCGAGAATTTTATAAGAGTATTTAGAAAGTTTTTTAATATCATTTTTTCTTCGTAACCATGGTATATCTGGATTTCTTCTAACAACACCGGATCCAGTACATGGTACATCAGCTAAAATTCGATCAAAATATTTATTTTCAGAAAATTTAAAACGATTATTAGTTTTTTTATTTATATTTATAGATAATTTCTTTAAATTAATTTTACTTATATCTAAAGGAATTAATGTTGCTTTTAGATTTAATCGTTTTAAATTTTCTGAAATCATATTTAATCGACTTGAATTATTATCAACTGCAATTAGTTTAATATCCGCAATTTCTAATAAATGACAGGTTTTACCACCTGGTGCAGCGCAAGCATCTAATACATACATTCCGGAACGAATATCTAATAATGGCGCAGCTAATTGAGCGGCTGCATCTTGAATTGAGCTAAATCCATTTAAAAATTTAGGAATTTTATAAATAGAAATCGGAGTATGTAATTTTATCGCTAATGGCCCAATAATAGTTGTTTCTAATCCTGATTTTTTTAAAAGTTTATTATAAGAAATAAGAGTAGTTTTACGTTGATTAATTCGTAATGTTAGTGGTGGTTTTTTATGACCAATATCTAAAATATTCTTCCATTGAAAAAAATTAGGATAAGTAATTTTAATATGATTTATCCACCATATAGGATAATTCCAATAACTTTCAGAAATATTATATATTTTTTTAAATATTTCTTTCTTTTCTCGAAGAAATTTTCGTAAAATTGCATTAATCATATTTTTTGCATAAATTATTTTAAAATTGAACTGGGCAACATTAACAGATTGATGAACTATAGTATATATTTTATAATAATTTTTAATGTTATTATTTTTATTTTTTATATTTCTATTTTCTGTTTTAATTAATAAAGCTAAAGAACAAAAAAATAATCCTTTTAATATTGAAATTTTTATCGGTTTTTTGATTAATTTATTTAATAACATTTCAACTAATCGAAGATGTCGTATAGTATAATAAGTAATATCTTTTATTGCTCCTTTTGCTTTTTCAGAAATATTTTTTTTATTAAATATTTCTGAAAAAGCTTTTTTTAAAGATATTCTGTTTTTTACATATATAACAGATTTTGCGGAATTATATAAATAAAATGATAAAGAATTATTATTTTTTTTATAATTATTAATATTATTATTTCGCGACATTTATTTTTAATAACGATAATTATCTAATTTATATGGTCCATTTTTAGAAACTCCAATATATTTAGCTTGCTGATTTGTTAATTTTGATAATTGTACATTTAATTTTTTTAATTGAAGACGAGCCACTTTTTCATCAAGAATTTTAGGTAAAGTATATATTCCAATAGGATAGTCAGATGTATTATTAAATAATTCAATTTGAGCGAGTGTTTGATTAGCAAATGAAGAGCTCATGACATAAGAGGGATGACCAGTTCCACATCCTAAATTAACTAAGCGACCTTCCGCTAAAAGAATTATTTTTTTTCCATCTGGAAAAATAATATGATCTACTTGTGGTTTTATATTTTCCCATTTATATTTTTTTAATTCTGAGACTTCAATTTCATTATCAAAATGCCCTATATTACAAACAATAGCTTGATCTTTCATATTTCTCATATGATCATGAGTGATTACATGATAATTACCGGTACATGTAACAAAAATATCACCATATTTTTGCGCATATTCCATTGTTACAACTAAAAATCCTTCCATAGCAGCTTGTAACGCGCAAATTGGATCAATTTCAATTATCCATACTTGAGCTGATAATGCTCGCATTGCTTGAGCAGATCCTTTTCCAACATCACCATAACCAATTATTACGGCAATTTTTCCAGCAATCATAACATCTGTTGCTCGCTTAATACCATCAATTAAAGATTCGCGACAACCATATAAGTTATCAAATTTTGACTTAGTTACAGAATCATTTACATTAATCGCTGGAAAAGCTAATTTACCATCTTGAAGCATGCGACGTAATCGATAAACACCTGTAGTAGTTTCTTCGGTTACTCCTTTTATTTGTTTTAATCGGGAAGAATACCATTTTGAGTGAATTTTTAATCTATTTTTAATAGATTTAAATAAATATGCTTCTTCTTCTGAGCACGGGTTAGATAATATAGATATGTTATTTTCGGCTTGAGCTCCTAAATGTAATAAAAATGTAGCATCACCCCCATCATCTAAAATCATATTAGCTTGTTCCGTATTGGAGTTTCCTGGCCACTCAAAAATTCGATGATTAAATTCCCAATAATCATTTATAGATTCACCTTTGAATGCAAAAACAGGAATACCGTTATTAGCAATTGCTGCAGCGGCATGATCTTGTGTTGAATAAATATTACAAGAAGACCATCTTACTTTAGCTCCTAAATATTTTAATGTTTCAATTAATACAGCGGTTTGAATAGTCATATGAATTGAACCGCTAATTCGCGCACCTTTCAAAGGTTTACTTTTTAAAAATTCTTCTCGAATAGCAATTAAACTAAACATTTCTGTTTCAGCGATTTCTATTTCCTTTCTACCCCATGAGGATAAATTTATATCGGCAATAACAAAATCTTTTGATATAGAATTATTTTTTTGTTTTAAATTATTCATATTATTATATATTTTACAAAAATTTAAATATTTAAAAAATTAAAAACCCGCAGAAGCCTTTAATATTTCAGCTTTATCAGTTAATTCCCATGTAAATTCTGGTTCTTTACGACCAAAATGACCATAAACTGAAGTTTTTTTATAAATCGGGCGTAATAAATTAAGCATTTTTATAATACTTTTTGGGCGTAAATCAAAATGTTTTTTAACTAACAAAGTTAATTTTTCGTCACTTATTTTACCGCTACCAAAAGAAGTAACCATAATTGAAGTTGGTTTTGCTATTCCGATTGCGTAAGATATTTGTATCTGACAACGTTTCGCTAAATCAGCGGCAATAATATTTTTTGCTATATAACGTGCCACATATGCAGCAGAACGATCAATTTTAGAAGGATCTTTTCCTGAAAAAGCCCCCCCACCATGAGGTGCAGCACCTCCATAAGTATCAACAATTATTTTACGACCAGTTAAACCACAGTCTCCTTTTGGTCCCCCAATTACAAATCTTCCTGTTGGATTAATTAAATAACGAGTGTTTTTTAATAATTTTCCAGGAATTATTGGGAGAATAATTTCTTCTATTACCGCTTCTTTAAGAGATTTATATGATACTTCTGGATCATGTTGAGTCGATAATACAATTGTATCAATAGCTATCGGTTTTCCATTTTCATATTTTAAAGTAACTTGAGATTTAGCATCTGGACGCAACCAAGGTAAATTACCATTTTTTCGTAATTTTGATTGTCTTTTTACAAGAAGATGAGAATAATAAATAGCGGCCGGCATAAATTCTGGTGTTTCATCACAGGCATACCCAAACATTAAACCTTGATCTCCAGCTCCTTGATCAAAATTAAGACCTTCTCCTTCATTAACTCCTTGAGCAATATCCGGTGACTGTTTATTATAGATTAATAATACCGCACAACTTTTGTAATCAATACCATAATCAATATGATTATATCCAATTTCCTTAATAGTTTTACGAACTATATTAACATAATTAATATTAGCATTCGTTGTTATTTCTCCAGATAAAACAATTAAATTAGTATTACATAGTGTTTCAGCAGCAACTCGGGCTTTTAAATCTTTTAAGAAAATTTCATCTAATATGGCATCAGAAATTTGATCAGCAATTTTATCAGGGTGACCTTCAGATACAGATTCTGAAGTAAAAAGATAATCATTAGGCATACGTTAACTCCTTATTTGTAAACATATTCCTATGCCCCTTCATCTTATCGCTCTAAATATTTTATCATTTTTTTATTAATAAGTAAAATTATAAAAATTATATTTAAATTAAATAATTCAAAAATAAATCAATATTTGTATTATTTTTTAATATGATGATTTAATTTTTTATGAAAAATGTCTTCTGGAATTATGAAATAGGAATATCTAATTGGATTATTCCATAAAAAAATTTTTTAACTGGATAATTTCTATTAAGTTTATTGTAAATGATAATAATATTTTTATAGGATTTTAATATTAACTATTTTTTAAAAACAACACTAATTAATATTAATATTTTATTTCTCTTTTTAGACATTTTTTTTAATTTTACTTGAACAAATACTGGTATTATAATAGAAAGATATGAATATTTTTCTATGTATATCTAAATTTTTATATCATCAGTTTTTATGTTATATAAAATACATATCGCTTAATACAGAAAATTCTCTAAAATTTATTTAAACTAATACTTAAATTTAAAATAGTTTTCATTGGCGTTTTGTGTGATTTTATTATTTATTGCCCCCTCTAAATAATAAATGTGAATGCGTTATTAATGAAACACTATTTGATTTTAAGAATTTTGTTAAACCTGAAAAATTAATAGTATAATTAAGTATTTCAATAAAACCATTTATATTAACCATTTATATTAAAAAATTTAGTGTTAGAAATAATATTTAAAATAAGAAAAGAATGAAAATTATTAGTTTAAATTTAAAAAAATATAAATAATTGCATTTAATGCAAAATAATTTGAAAGTAATTAAAAATTTAAACTAAAATTCAAAATTTAAATATATTTAATAAAAATTTTATAAATTTTTAATATTAATTAAAAAAAATATTATGAATATTTCTATGCATTTTTTAAATACTTCACGTATTAAATATTTATATTCTAATTATAATACTGATACTGAAATTGATATTCGAACAATTATTTCAACTAATTCCACTAATTTAAATTTATTATCTATAGCAAAGACTGGTTTATTATTTCATCCAACATTTTTAGCAACACAAATTCAAACTTCTGGACGGGGGCGAGCTGGTCGTATTTGGTATTCAGAACCCGAAATAACATTAACTTTTTCTCTCGCGTGGAAATTCAAACTTTCTCTTCAATATTTAACGAGTTTACCTTTAGTAATTAGTCTTGCTTTATCTATTGCATTAAAAGAATTTGGACAAAAAGTACAATTAAAATGGCCAAATGACTTATTATTAAATGGTAATAAATTTTGTGGAATATTAATTGATACTTTTATTGACAAAAAAAATAATAATTCTATATGGGCTATTATTGGAGTGGGATTAAATCTTGGGTTACCACGTATATTAAATAATAAAATAAATATTGGTAATATTTCAGAATTATTAAAAATAGAACGTGAAAAATTATTGGCGGTATTTATTTGTTATTTAATTGATGCTTTAAAATTATTTGAGCATTATGGTTTTTCTATATTTATAAAATATTGGAATTTTAATCACGCTTATACTAATCAGGTTGTTAATATTTTAAATTTAAATAAACCACAAAAAGGTATTGTTATTGGAGTTGAGAAAAATGGTTGTTTATTACTGGATACTAAGCTTGGTAAAATAATAATTTCTTCAGGGAATGTCTCGTTACGTTTACGGAAATAATATTTTTAAATAATAAGATGTAAGATGTATATAAAGTAATTAAAAATTTTTTTTATAATTGGATTATAATAAATTAGAGTTAAATTTTTTTAAAGTATTTTATATTTTTAAATTGATCTAGTATTATTAGAATAACTCCTATAAAAATAGAAATATCAGAAATATTAAATATAAACCAATGTAAGCGATTAATATGTATATCAAAAAAATCAATTACATAGTTATATAAAACATAATCTATAAAATTTCCTATTGCGCCGCCTAAAATAAACGATAATCCATAACAAAAAATATATTCTTTTATAAAAATTTTAATAAAATAAATAATTAAAAAAAATATAATAATATTAATTATGATTAATATATTTTTTTGTAAATCAATTTTTTCATAAATTAAATTAAATATTATTTTTTTATTGTTATATATAAGAAATAAATTTAAAAAAGAATTAATTATTAATATTTTTTTACAAATAAATAATTTAGTTATGAATATTTTACTTAATTGATCAATAAAAGATATTATAAAAGATAAAAAAATCCACAAAAATTTTTTTTTCATCAAGTGATTTTAGTATTATTAAGAAAATAAATATTTTTGAATAAATTAAGCGAAGTAACGTTTTTCTTCAATATTAAATAAATTATTAAAACAACGATTACATAAATCAGGATAATCATCTCTTTCACCAACATCAGGTTGATAATGCCAGCATCGATTACATTTTTTATATATAGATGGTTTAATGATAACGCATTCCTCTGATAAATCTTTAGCTTGAAATAAACTTACAGAAGATGTTAATAAAAAAAACTTTAATTCTTTTCCAAATTCATTTAGAATTTTAAAATCTGATTTATTAATTTTTAATATTATTTCAGCTTGAAGTGAAGAACCAATAATACCAGTACTACGAATTTTTTCTAACTTTTTCATAATTTTTGATCTTATTTTTTTTAAAATTATGTATTTATATGATAATTCATGGGAATTATAAACTATTGGTAATTTATAATGAAGTTGCGTGAAAATAGTTTCTCCTGATTTTATATAAAAATTTTTATCAGAAAAAATAGACCAAGCTTCTTCAGCCGTAAAAGATAATATTGGAGATATTAATCTTAATAAAGATTGATTAATATGCCAAATAGCGGTTTGAGCTGAACGTCTAGCATGTGAATTTTTTTTAGCAGTATATAACCTATCTTTTAAGATATCTAAATAAAAACTACCTAAATCTTCAGAGCAATATATTTGTAATTTAGATACTATTGGATGAAATTCATACATACGATAATGTGACAAAATTTCTTTTTGTAAATTCGTAATATTAATTATTGCATATTGATCAACTTCTACCATATCTGATATATTAACAATATTTATATTTGGATTAAAATCAGATGTATTAGCTAATAAAAATCTTAATGTATTACGAATACGACGATATATTTCGACTATACGATTTAAAATTTCATTTGAGATTGATAGTTCTTTTGAGTAATCTGTTGAAGCGATCCATAATCTTAAAATTTCTGCGCCAAATAAATTACATATTTTTTGTGGTTTTATTATGTTACCTTTTGATTTAGACATTTTTTTACCTTTAGAATCCACAACAAAACCATGTGTTAATAATGCTTTATAAGGTGCGGATTTATTTAATATAATAGACGTGAGTAAAGATGAATGAAACCAACCACGATGTTGATCTGACCCCTCTAAGCATAAATCAGCTGGAAATATTAATTGTTTTTTATGTGAACCACGAATAACAGTTTGATGCGTAATTCCGGAATCAAACCAAACATCTAAAGTATCATTACTTTTTTTATAATCTGACGCCTCATCTCCTAAAAATTCTTTAATATCTAAAGTTTGCCATACTTCAATTCCATTAAGTTCTATTTTTTTTGCAATTAATTCAATTAATTCTATTGTTCTTGGGTGTAATTTTCCACTTTTTTTATGAATAAAAAATGCTATTGGTACCCCCCAATGTCGTTGACGTGAAATGGTCCAATCTGGTCTATTGGATATCATGCTTTTTAGTCTATCACTTCCCCAAGAGGGAAAGAATTTAATTTTATTAATAGCTGTTAGAGCAGATTCTCGTAAAGATTTTTTTTCGTTTAATGGAATTTTATCCATATTAATAAACCACTGTAATGTAGTACGATAAATAATTGGTGTTTTATGTCGCCAACAATGCATATAACTATGTTTAAACATTTCAATATTAAATAAAGTTTTACTTTTTCTTAAATAGGAACAAATTAATTTTGAAGCCTCCCAAATAGACATACCCCCAAATAATGGTAAAGTAGATATAAAATTACCATCATCCATAACTGGATTAATAATATCACTATCTTTCATTTTTTGTTTTTTAAAAATCAAAAAATCTTCAATACCATAGGCTGGCGCAGAATGTACGATACCAGTACCACTATCATTAGTTATATAATCACCTAAATAAATTGGTGCTAATCTATTATAATTTATGTTAATATTTGATAGTGGATGAAAAAATTTTATTTTATTTAATTTTATTCCCTTACAAATCCCAATGATATCTCCTTTTAATCCAAATTTTTTTAAACAACTTTTTACTAAATTAAAAGCTAAAATAAGCAATAAAGAAGAATCATTTTTTATATGAACTAAAGCATAATCAAATTCCGGGTGCACATGTAATGCTTGATTAGCGGGAATAGTCCATGGTGTACTAGTCCAAATTACTATATATCCCCTTCCGTTTGGAATATTTTTTAAATTAAAAATATTTGTTATTTTTTCGGGCTCAGCAAAACTAAATCCTACATAAATTGAAAAATCATATTTTGTTTTGTATTCTATTTCTGCTTCTGCTAATGCAGATTTACAATCAAAACACCAATTAACTGGTTTTAATCCATGGTAAACATAGCCTTTTTTAAAAATAACACCAAATGCACGTAACTCATTTGCTTCATTTAAAAAATCCATAGTTTTATACGAATTATCCCATTCTCCTAATACACCAAGTCTTATAAAATCTATTTTTTGTTTTTCAATTTTTTCAAAAGCCAAGGCTCTTGCTTTATTTTGAATTTCAATGGGAGATAAGTTTTTACCATATAATTTTTCAATTTGAATTTCTATAGGCATACCATGACAATCATAACCCGGGATATATTGAGCATCGAAACCATCCATATTATAAAATTTAATAATTATATCCTTTAATATCTTATTAACCGCATGTCCAATATGGATATCTCCATTAGCATATGGGGGACCGTCATGTAAAATAAATTTTGGTCGATTAATAGATGCTTTTCTAATTTGATAATATATTTTTTTTTCTTGCCATTTTTTTATCCATTCTGGTTCACGTTTTACTAACTCTCCTCGCATAGGAAATTTTGTATTAGTTATATTTATTGGATATTTATTTTTTAAATCCTTGTTTTTATTTTTTTTTCTAAAAATTGGTATATTATTATTTTTTTGATTCATAATTAAATTATTTTAATTGATATATGTTATTTAATTAATAAATAATTACTTAAAAGTTTTATAATTTTAATATTTTTTTAAAAAATTTTTAAAATTACATTTCTCCCCATGCTCCATTTAATATTGCTAAAGCCACTAAACTTGCAGTTTCAGTTCGTAATATACGTCTACCTAATGACAGTATAATTACCCCATATTTAGATGCTAAATTTTCTTCTTTTTCAGTAAAACCACCTTCTGGACCAATTAATAATTCTACTTTTTGAGTATATTGATTATTATTTGCCCAATGTGATAATTTTTGTTTTCCTCTAGGAGAAAGTAGTATTCTTTTACAAAATATTTTGGATATTAACCAATTATTAAAAGAAATATTAGGAGCTAAAATAGGTAATATATTTCTTCCACTTTGCTCTGTAGCAGAAATTATTATATTTTTCCAGCGAATTCGTTTTTTTGTAATACGCTCATTATTTAGTTGAACACAACGATTTGTTGTAATTGGTTGTATAATTTTCACGCCAAGCTCCACTGATTTTTCAATAATTAAATTAAATTTACGATTTTCAGGTAATGCTTGTATTAATATAATTGTATATGGTAGTTCCATTTCGGATGACGAAAAAGAACTTATTTTAATCAAAATTTTTTTTTTAATTGATATTAATTTAGCAATATATTCACCACCAAAACCATTAAATAAAATGATTGTATTTCTATATTTTATATGTAATACATTTAAATGATTGACAATATTATCGGGTAAATATAAATACTGACCAATTATAAATGGAATTGGATAATAAAAACGTAACATTTATTTAATATTTATATTTTTATTTTTTATAAAATTACGGCGTTTAATAAAAAATGATTTTAATAATTTTTCGCATTGTTTTTTCATAACTCCGCCAGTTAATATAGTATGATGATTTAATTTTTTTTCCTTAAATAAATTAATAATAGAACCACAAGCTCCTGTTTTTAAAGAAGGAGTTCCATAAATAATTTCACCTAATCTTACATGTATGATTGCCCCAGCACACATTGCGCAAGGTTCTAAAGTTACATATATTTTATAATTTTTAGAAAAACGATAATTATTTAAAGCTTTAGAAGCTATTCTTAATGCTATAATTTCAGCATGAGCAGTTGGATCATTTCTAGTAATTTGTTGATTATATCCACATGAAATTACTATATTATTTTTAACTAGTACCGCGCCAACTGGTACTTCTCCAGCTCTCCAGGCAAGCTTAGCTTGCAATAATGCAAGTTTCATAAATTTAATGGAATTCATTAATTTTGTTTTATTTTTAAAAAAATTATTTTTTTATTTATTAAAAGAAGAATATAATAATATCATTCAATTTTTTTAAAATTTTTAAGAAAAGGCGCGTAGCTCAGGTGGTTAGAGCGTTACCTTGACATGGTAAAGGTCGTTGGTTCAAATCCAATCGTGCCTATTTTTTTTGTATATGCACTAATTACTAATTATTTAATATTAAATAATTTATAAAAATTATCACTAGTGTATTTTCCAATTTCAGATATAGAGGTATTGCGAAAATTTGCAATAAATTTTGCTATATTATACAAAAAAGCAGGTTCATTAATTTTACCTCTATGAGGAACTGGAGAGAGATATGGTGCGTCAGTTTCAATCAATATATTTTTTAATGAAATTGATCTTATTACTTTTTGCAATATTTTAGAATTTTTAAATGTAACAATACCTGAAAAAGAAATATAAAAACCTAGTTCTATTATTTCTCTTGCTACCTCTAAAGATCCCGTGAAACAATGCATTACCCCCCCTGCCCCCCCCATTTTTGGGACTGCTTTTTCTTCTTTAAGAATTTTTATAATATCACCAGTAGCTAGGCGATTATGAATAATTAATGGTTTTTTTGTAATTAAAGATGCTTTAATATGAGTACGAAAACGTTGGTGCTGTAATTTAATTAAATGAGTATCTTTTAAATTAAAATAATCTAAACCAGTTTCCCCGATAGCAATAATTTTAGGATTAGAAGATAAGGATACTAATTTTTTTAAATTAGGTTCTTCTAAGTTTTTATTAGATTTTGGATGTATTCCAATTGAGGCGTAAATGTTAGAATAATCATTTGTTAGGGAAAGAATTCTTGATAAATCTGTTAGATTAACTGATGCACATAAGATTTTATTTACCATTTTTCTTTCCATATTTTTTAATATTTCTGGTAAACGTATATATAATTCGGGAAAATTAATATGACAATGAGAATCAATAAGCATAAATTATTTATTAGATTGTATTAAAATTTTTAATAAATAAAATATGGCGGAGTGGACGGGATTTGAACCCGCGACCCCCGGCGTGACAGGCCGGTATTCTAACCAACTGAACTACCACTCCTTTATTTATTTTAAAATTTTTAAAAATATTGTATTTGGTGGGTGTTGAGAGGATTGAACTCCCGACCTACGCCTTGTAAAAGCGTCACTCTACCAACTGAGCTAAACACCCTACTAATAATTTGAGTCAAACACTTTTAAGTGTATTTATTTTATAGTATTTTATTTTACAGTATTTTTTAAATTTTTTCTAGGTTTAAATTTAGGTATTTTAGTTGATTTTATTTTAATTTTTTCACCGGTACGAGGATTTCGATCAAAACGCGTTGCTCGCTTAACAATAGAAAAAGTTCCAAAACTAATTAAAGTAATTGACTCGCCTTTTTTAAGGTTTTTGTTATTATATTAATCATTGAATTTAATACGCGCATTGAAATAATTTTTGAAGTTTTAGATTTATTTGCGATCTATTCAATTAGTTTAGTCTTATTTACTTATAACCTCTTTATTTATTAGAGCACGTACAATATAAATAAATTTATTCAATTAATTTATATTTATAATAAAATTAAAAACCTGAATAAAAAATATCTATATAAAAATAAATTTTTATATTTTAAAAATTTATTTATTTTATTAATAAACTTTTTATTTTACATTAATAAAATACTTTAAATAATAAAAATATTTTTATTAGAACAATTTTCTTGATAATTGATTATATTTTATTATATGTTCGGTGCAAAAAAAATTAGCCAGTTTTTATTTGTGATATATTGGATTCAAGAATAAATAATTGTATCACATGAAATTATTATGTTATATCCAAATTTTTAATTATGTAAATATTTTTAGAATTTCAGTTAAGTATTATGTTAATTAAATTTTATTAAAATAAAATTATGAATATTTTTTAGTATTTTTAAAGAAAATTTTAGTATTATTAAAAAATAAATTATTATCAATTTATTATCTTTAATATTTATAATTGGATATTTATTACATAATAAAATTATTATATAATAAAATTAATAAATTTATCATTTGAATTAAATTTAATAATGAATTTTTATTTAATTGGTAAAAATTATTTTTTATACTGTTTATTAGAAAAAAAATCTAAAACCGATCATTATTCGTTTTTTCGATTTGTACCTATTATTTTTAATAGTCTGTAAAAATATATTTTATTATTTTTTTGTAATTAATATTTTTTTTAATAAAAAATATTGTTAAATATTTTAATTACTTTAATTCCCCAATAAATTGTTTTCTTTAAAACTAGAGGCTCCGATTGAAATAATCATAAATTTCTTAATTCCTAAGTTATTATTAAATATATTCATTATTAGTAATATCAAATATTGAAATAGGTATACTTATTTTTCTACTTTTGTTTATATAACGTATAATAAGTAACCAAGTTCATTAAAAGAAGCTTTAGTGATTGCAATTAAGACAAAAAGAATCGCTCTCGTAAATTGTGATTTATTTTTATTTAAGTTAATTAAAGTATGATCTAAAAAAATTTTTCATTAGAAGAAAAACCCATAATAACTTCAAAAATTTTTGTATTAATATAATTATAATTACAAGATTCTAATATTTTTTTTAAAAAATAATTTTTATTATTATATAATTTATGTTCTTTATATTTTTTGTTAAAAATTTTAATAATATAGTATAGATAGATACTAGATTTGTGATCTAAAATATTAGATTCTGATAATATATCATATTTAATAACAGAGAAAATCGTATGAATCTATAATTTTGTGCTCAATAATATCTACAATTACATTCATTAATGTTTTTAAAATAAAAGTTTTTATATAATTA